>JBLHNV010000051.1:0-12314 GCA_047623125.1 Janthinobacterium sp.
GGTGCGCAGTACGCGGGTATCGCTCAAAGCTGCGGCCCAGACGCCGCCGCGCGCGGCCAGGAAGACGCGCAGATCGCCGACGGTGGCCAGTGAGGCGTGTGCTGGCAGTATCAAAGCCTCTTCGGAAGTGCCCAGTGATTCGCGCACGCTGGCAAAAAAGCGCAGCGAAATCGTCATGTCGTCGTTGCTTGTATTGTCGTTGCTCATGCTGCCATCTTCATGTTGTTTGTTGCTCATGTTGTCATCTTTTTTATTGGGTCGGGCGTGCGGCTCACGCCAGCAATTCGCCAAACGGAATGAAGCGCACCGTGTCACCTGGCGCGATGGCTTGCCCGGGCGGATTGTCGATCAAGCCATCGCCCCACACGGTCGACGTCAAGACGCCCGAACCCTGGTTCGAGAACAGGTCAAGACCGCCTTCAGGATTGATTTTGGCGCGCAAGAATTCATTGCGCCGGTCGCCTTTTGGCCAGTCGAAATCGGCCCGCATCGCATATCTTTTTGGCGCCAGCGCCGCCGCACTCTCGACGCCTTGCAGGCGCAAGATAAATGGGCGCACGAACAGCAAGAACGTGATGAAACTCGATACCGGGTTGCCTGGCAAACCCAGAAAGAACGCTTGCTTGACCTGACCGAAAGCGAGCGGTTTGCCCGGTTTGACGGCGATCTGCCACATGTCCAGGTGCCCTTCGGCCTCGACCGCCGGCTTGATGTGATCTTCTTCGCCGACCGATACGCCGCCTGACGTGATGATCAAATCGTGCTGTTCGGATGCGCTGCGCAGCACCTCCCGTGTGGCGTCGAGCCGATCGGGCACGATGCCATAGTCGGTGATCTGGCAACCCAGGTTTTCCAGCAGCGCGCGCAGCGTGTAGCGGTTCGAGTTGTAGATCGCGCCAGGTGCCAGAGGCTGGCCCGGCATCGTCAATTCATCGCCGGTGAAAAACACCGCAACGCGCAACCGGCGCCGCACAGATAATTGCGCCAGGCCGACCGAGGCGGCCAGCCCCAGTTCCTGACTGCGCAAGCGGGTACCGCAGGCCAGGATTACATTGCCGGCGCGAATGTCTTCGCCGGTCCGGCGTATCCACTCCCCCGGCTGCGGCGCATGGTGAATCGTCACCGTTCCAAGCGCTGTCGACGCCTTTGCGTCAGCAGTGCCCGGCAAGGAAGTGCCCGCCGCGGCGGCGCCTGACGCAGCGGCGCCCGACACCGTGTCAGGCGCCATGAAGGTGCACTGTTCCTGCATGACGACGGCGTCGGCACCAGACGGAATCATCGCGCCGGTGAATATGCGCGCCGCGCAGCCTGGCAACAGGGGTTGGCCGACATGGCCGGCCGGTATGCGCTGCGTGAGCGCCAGCGTAGCCGAACCATCGATGCAATCGGCAGCGCGCACCGCATAGCCATCCATCTGCGTATTGTCGCAGTCGGGCACATTCATTGTCGACACCAGGGCCTCGGCCAGCACGCGTCCGTTCGCTTCTTGCGTCGGCACGAGCTCTGTCTCTGCAACCGGGCGTGCCGCGCTCATCAGGAAGGCCAGCGCGTCGGCCGTGTTCAGCATCGGTTTGTTGACGATCGGTTTTTGTTCACGCATCGGTAGTGATTCCGGTATGGGCCGCGATGTACGCCTTCATCTGCGCCACGTCGGTCGTCATCGAAATGCATTTTTGCGGCAAGTCCTCGATCTGTTCGAAACCGGCCGGACGCTCTGCGTCGACGCCCAGCGCGTCCAGTATCGTTTCATTGAACTTGGCGGCCAGCGCCGTTTCCAGCACGATCATCGGCACGCCCGGCTGCACGTGTTCGCGCGCCACCTTGATGCCGTCGGCCGTATGGGGATCGATCGTGATGCCATAGTCATCGGCCATGTCGCGGATCGTTTTCAGGCGATCCTGATGTGTCGATTTGCCAGACCCAAAACCATATTTTGCAACTTGCTTCCATTCGTCGCCATCGCTGCCAGGCTTGCCGGACAGATCGAAGCCGCCATGCGTTTCGACCTTGTGAAACAGCGCGCGCACGCGCTCGCCATCGCGCCCGACCAGGTCGAACACGAAGCGCTCGAAGTTCGACGCCTTTGAAATATCCATCGACGGGCTGCTGGTATGGAACGTCTCGGCCGACTTGCGCACGCGGTAGACGCCGGTGCGAAAAAACTCATCGAGCACGTTGTTTTCATTGGTCGCGGCGATCAGTCTGGCAATCGGCAAGCCCATCATGCGCGCGATATGACCGGCGCAGATATTACCGAAATTGCCGGACGGCACAGTAAATGATACTTTTTGATCATTGGCTGTCGTCGCCGCCAGATAGCCGCGAAAGTAATACACGACTTGCGCGACAACGCGCGCCCAGTTGATCGAATTGACGGTGCCGATCTTTTGCTCGGTCTTGAATGGCAAATCGTTCGAGACCGCCTTCACCATGTCCTGGCAATCGTCGAACACGCCGGCGACGGTGATATTGAAAATGTTGGCATCTTGCAGACTGAACATCTGCGCACTCTGGAATGCGCTCATCTTCCCTTGCGGCGACAACATGAAGACCCGGATCGCTTTCTTGCCGCGCATTGCGTATTCGGCTGCGCTGCCGGTGTCGCCCGACGTCGCCCCGAAGATATTGAGCTCGGCGCCGCGCTTGGTGAGCGTGTATTCGAACAAATTACCCAGCAATTGCATCGCCATGTCCTTGAAGGCCAATGTCGGCCCGTTCGACAGCGCCTGCAAGATCAGCGTCGTGCCATCGGCGTTTTTTTCCAGTACGCGCAGCGGCGTGATCTCAGAAGACTTCTCGCCCTCACGCACATTGCAATACACGGCGCTGGTATAGGTCTTTGTGGTCAATGCGCGCAGATCGGCATCGGGGATGTCGGTCGCGAATTTCTTCAGTATTGCGAAAGCGAGGTCGGCATAGGACAGTTTGCGCCACGCATCGAGTTCGGCGCCGGTCACTTGCGGATAGACTGCTGGCAAATACAGGCCGCCATCCGGGGCCAGTCCGCCCAGCAAGATATCTGAAAAGTGCGCCGAAAAATGTTCAGGAGAAGGCGAGGCAGCCGAAGCGGCGGCGCGGGTAGACACGTATTGCATAAAATGGAAGATCCTATGGTCCGAGGGCTGCAGCATGCTGCATGCAAGCTGCCATTATAATGTTCAAGCCGCCATTATGTTCAAGCTGACGTATCAGCGCGCCGACCTTTGTTGCGCCGCGTGGGTCTGGCGGCTCAGGACGCGCATGAAACGCTGGCGCAGGTTGCCCTGACAACCGACGCAGACAAGCTGACCTGGTGCAGCGCATCGTGCGGCGCTTTGCGCTGCTGTTCTGGTGCGCGTTCTGGCGGACACACCTGCGGCCTGGTTTGTTGCGCGACCAACTGCGCCAGCAGTGCGGCGACGTTCTCGATCACCACCGGCTGCGGCGTCTCGCCCATCAGACCGAGCATGATGGCCTTGTCGGTGGCGTGACCGATGCCGGTCAAAGCCAGCGAGCCGTACAGCTCAACCTCGATGCCGATCGCATCGAGCAAGGATCCGCATTCGAGCAAAAAGCGCCGCGCCGCCAGCATCGGCCCGACCGTGTGCGAGCTCGACGGTCCGATGCCGATCTTGAACAAATCGAATCCGCTGATCTCCATCCAGCTTCTCCTGTAGTGGCTTCTGCGGCGGTTTCTGCTGCGCTTAACTGCTTGCTGCCTGCTACTTACTTGCTACTTGCTACTTGCATCGTCGGCGCAAGACTTTGTCAAGCCGGCTTGACATGGGCCAGCATGTCAGCGACCAGTGCTTCTATGTCCACCTGCGCTTGCCAGCCCCAGTCGGCGCGCGCGCGGCTGTCGTCAAGACTTTGCGGCCACGTCGCCGCGATCGCTTGCCGGTTGTCGGGCTTGTATTCGATCGTAAAGTCTGGCAGCACGGCGCGTATCGCTTGCGCCAGCTGGGCCGGACTGAACGACAGGCCAGCGATGTTGTAAGCGGTGCGTATCGTGATCTCGGCGCCCGGCGCATCCATCAATGCGATCGTTGCACGGATCGCGTCAAGCATGTAAATCATCGGCAGCGTGGTGTCGGGCGTCAGGAAGCAGCTGTACCGCTCGCCGCGCAGCGCGGCATGAAAAATGGCGATCGCATAATCGGTAGTGCCCCCGCCAGGTGGCGCCTTGTAGCTGATGATGCCCGGATAGCGGATGCTGCGCACGTCGACGCCATACTTGTTAAAATAGTAATCACACAGGCGCTCGCCCGCCAGTTTGCTGATCCCATACATCGTGCCCGGGTCCATCACCGTGCTTTGCGGCGTAGCGACGGGCGGCGAACTGGGGCCGAATACGGCAATCGACGAAGGCCAGAAAATGCGCAGCGGTTGCCCGATCTGGCCGCGCTGGCGCGCCACTTCGAGCACATTGAGCAAGCCTTCCATGTTCAGCGTCCATGCTTTCAATGGCGCCTGTTCGCCGCTGGCCGACAGCATCGCCGCCAGCTGGTAAATATGCGTGATGCGCTCGTGCGCGACGATCTGCCGCAATGCTATCTGGTCCAGCACATCGAGCCGCGTGTAGCGCGCCGCATGATAGACATTCTCGTTGCCGATATCAGCGGCGATCACGTTGGCGGCGCCATGCTGCGCAGCCAGCGCGCTCACCAGTTCGCTGCCGATCTGGCCATTGGCGCCGATCACCAGGATGCGCTGTGGCTTGCTTGCGCCATGGCCGCTGGTTTCAAGGTTCATTGGTTCCGGGTTCACTTTGCCGATGCTCATGATTTTTTCAGCAACCCGAGCTCAACTCCGGCTTGTTCGAACGCAGCGAGCACCTGGTCCAGTTGCGCGCGCGTGTGCGCCGCCGACACCTGCACCCGTACCCGCGCCTGGCCCAGTGCCACCACCGGGTAAAAGAAGCCCGTCACCAGCACGCCGAGTTCATACAGCCGCGCGGCAAAGGCTTGCGCCAGCGGCGCATCGAACAGCATGACCGGCACCACCGGATGGCTGCCGGGCTTGATGGTGAAACCCAGGCTGGCGATCTGGCTGCGAAAGTAAGCAGTATTGTCGTGCAATCGGTCGCGCAGTTCGGTCGAGTTCGACAGACGCGCAAGCACCGACAGCGAGGCGCCGGCGATCATCGGTGCCAGCGTGTTTGAAAACAGATACGGACGCGACTTCTGGCGCAGCGTCTCGATGACTTCCTTGCGTGCCGAAGTGAAGCCGCCCATCGCGCCGCCCAGTGCTTTGCCCAGCGTGCCGGTGATGATGTCGACGCGTCCCATCACGCCATGGTGTTCATGCGTGCCGCGCCCGGTCTTGCCCAGCACGCCCGAGCCGTGGCATTCATCGATCATGACCAGTGCGCCGTAGCGCTCGGCCAGGTCGCAAATCCGGTCGAGTTGCGCGATCGTGCCATCCATGGAAAACACGCCGTCGGTGACGATGACCTTGTGGCGTGCGCCGGAGTCGACCGCAGCTTGCAGCTGCACTTCCAGATCTGCCATGTCGTTATGCGCATAACGGTAGCGGCCCGCCTTGCACAGGCGGATGCCATCAATGATCGACGCATGGTTCAGCGCATCCGAAATAAGCGCATCCTGTTCGTCGAACAAAGGTTCGAACAAGCCGCCATTGGCGTCGAACGCAGCCGCATACAGGATTGTGTCATCAAAGCCCAAAAAGCTTGAAATCGCCTGTTCGAGTTGCTTGTGTACAAGCTGGGTGCCGCAAATGAAGCGCACCGACGACAAGCCATAGCCATACTGCTCGGCCGCCGCGATCGCCGCTTGCTGGGTTTCCAAGTCACCCGCCAGTCCCAGATAGTTATTGGCGCACATGTTGATCAGCGTGCGGCCATCGTCGCAGACCACCTCGGCGCCCTGGCGCGATGCCAGCACGCGCTCGGCCTTGTACAGGCCCTGCTCATGCAACTGGTCCAGGTTTTTTTGCAAACCATCGAAAAAGGTTGCTTGCTTGTTCATTATGATCCTTGTAATTCTCGTGGAATGGGTGGCTGGCGCTGGCGTGATCGGCCGCGACAAACCGGATTGCATGGCCCGGATCAGGTCCATGACAGGGGTCGACACGCGGGACAAGACACGCGGTACAAAGCAAGAGCCAAGCTTACACCAATTTTCCATGATAAAATTTTTTATTCATTATATCGAACAAAATTCCAATATAATGAATGCACCGAAAAACGATGCCCGTTCATTTTGAACCCTGCCCCGATGAAAACTATCACCATGACCAATTCACCGCCCGAAGTCGGCGCCACGCTGCAGCGGCTGCGCCTTGCGCGCGGCCTGACGCTGGAAGACCTGTCGCGCATCGCCGGCGTGTCGAAATCGATGCTGTCGCAGATAGAGCGCGAGAAAGCGAATCCGACCATCGCGATCACATGGCGCCTGGCCAATGCGCTGGGCGTGGCGATCGGGGAATTGCTGTCCGATGTACAAAAAAGTGTCGACACGATACGCGTGCTGGAAGCGCACGAAACCCCGACGCTGCCCGGCACACATGCCGGCTATGTGCTGCGCATCCTCGGGCCGATGGAACTGGCCGGCAAATACGAATGGTATGAATTGACACTGGCGCCGGGTGGCGAACTGGTGTCGCAGCCGCACGATCCGGGCACCACCGAGCACCTGACGCTATTGCATGGCGCGCTGGAACTGGACGTCGGCAGCGCCAAGAAAAAGGTCAAGCCTGGCGCCACCGCGCGCTACCCGGCTGATGTGCCGCATGCGATACGCAATCACGGCAAGAGCGAAGCGAGGGCTTTGCTGGTCGTGCTGCACCGCTGAGCACTGTCGTATTGCACCGCTGAGGCTGCCGTGCTGCCGCGCCGAGCGCTGTGCGGAAAAGCTTGGCGCACCGGATTTACGATGCTATTTTTCAGCGCCCGTGGTCGCTTCCGGCATCTGCGCTGCATCCATCTTCAAGGCGCGCGTCAGAAAACTCCAGCGCTCGGCCACTTCCTCGATCTGCTTGCTCGTCGGTTTGCCTGCGCCGTGGCCGGCCTTGACGTCGATGCGGATCAGGACCGGCGCGCTGCCACCCTGGGCCGCCTGCGCCGCGGCGGCAAACTTGAAGCTGTGTGCCGGCACCACCCGGTCATCATGGTCGGCCGTCGTGATCATCGTGGCCGGATAGCAAGTACCTGCTTTCAAGTTGTGCAGCGGCGAATACTGAATCAGGGCCTTGAACTCGTCGGCATTGTCGGACGAGCCATAATCCGACGTCCAGGCCCAGCCTATCGTAAATTTATGGAAGCGCAGCATGTCCATCACACCCACTTGTGGCAGCGCTGCGCCAAACAATTCGGGACGCTGAGTCATCACAGCGCCCACCAGCAAACCGCCATTGCTGCCGCCGCCGATCGCCAGTTTCGATGGCGATGTGATTTTGTTGGCAATCAGCCATTCGGCAGCGCCAATGAAATCGTCGAACACGTTCTGTTTTTTCAGCTTGGTGCCGCCCTGATGCCAGGCTTGGCCATATTCGCCGCCGCCGCGCAAATTGGCCATCACGTAGACGCCGCCCATTTCCAGCCATGCCAGATTGGCTACCGAAAACCCAGGCGTCAGCGAAATGTCAAAACCGCCATAACCGTACAGATAGGTCGGATTCGTGCCATCGAGTTTCAAGCCTTTTTTGGACACGATGAACATCGGAACACGGGTGCCGTCCTTGCTGGTAAAAAATTGCTGGCGCGTCTCGAAGGCATCCGGATCAACATCGACCAACGGTTGACGATAGAGACTGCTCTTGCCGCTTTTCATGTCGTAACGGTAGATTGTGGAAGGCGTCGTGAAGCTGGTGTACGAATAAAAAGTCTCGGTATCGCCGCGCTTGCCACCGAAGCCGGCGGCCGAGCCGATGCCGGGTAACGCAATGTCGCGCAGCAACTGACCTTTCAGATCGAACAGCTTGACCTGGCTATGCGCATCGGACAGGTAATTGACCAGCAATTGCCCGCCGACGACATTGGCCGACACCAGCGTCTGACTGGACTCGGGCACGATTTCCTGAAGCTGTGCGACGCCAGGCTGACGCGTATCGATGGCGACGATGCGCGATCTGGACGCATCCTTGTCGGTACGAAACAGGAACACCGGACCATCGTTGTCGATAAAGTCATAGGCGGCGTCGAAGTCTTCCAGCAATCCAATCACCTTGCCATCGCTCTTTGTCAAATCCCGGTAAAACACGCGGTTCTGGGGCGCCGTGCCCTGGGATGCGGTGACGATCAGATAATGGCCATCGTCGCTGACTTGGCCGGCAAAGCCCCACTCCTTTTGGTCGGGACGATCATATACCAGCACATCGCTGCTTTGCTTGGTTCCAACCTGGTGGAAATACAGTTTTTGAAAATAATTGATATCGGCCAGTTTGGTCGCCACCTTTGGCGCATCGTAACGGCTGTAAAAGAACCCCTTGCTATCGCTGCTCCACGACGCGCCGGAAAATTTGACCCATTCCAGTTTGTCTGCCAGATCCTTGCCGGTATCGATGTCGCGCACCTGCCACACGTTCCAGTCAGAACCGGAAGCTGCCGTACCGTAAGCGAGATACTTGCCATCGGGACTGACGGCGGTGCCAGCCAGCGCGATGGTGCCATCGAGGGCCAGCGCATTCGGGTCCAGCAACAGTTGCGGTGCAGCTTGCAGCGTCTTCAACGTGTACAGCACGGCCTGGTTTTGCAAACCGTCGTTGCGGCTGTAAAAATAGCGTCCGCCTTCTTTGAAAGGCACGCTAAAACGCTCGTAATTCCACAAACTGGTCAAGCGCTGCCTGAGCGCTGCGCGGCCAGGTATCTGCGCCAGGTACGATTGCGTCAGCTTGTTTTGTGCCGTGACCCAGGCACCGGTATCTGCACTGTTCGCGTCTTCCAGCCAGCGGTAAGGGTCGGCTACTTGGACGCCATGATAATTATCTTGTTGCTCCACCATCTTGCTGAGCGGGTAAGTCGGTGCAGTCATCGAGGCATTGCCAGGGCAACTGCCGGCCAGCGCAGCATCAGCGAAGGCAGCACTTGAGAGCAGCGTCAACAACAGCGAAGCAGGTCGTAATTGCATGATTCATCCATATCATCGATCAACAATTGATGGGACCAGGTTCGCAGGGCAAAGCGCAACCGGGACGGCTTGCGCCACAAGCGATGATAACGGACTTTACGCTGACGTTGAGAAAAGACAAAAGTCGATGGCACGCTTTGCGGCGCAGCAACGTGTAATGACAGTGCACCCCGCGCTTGTCCGGGAAACCGTACCAGAACCACGCTGGCAAGCATTAGCTGCGGCGCCCTTGCGCCCAGTCGCGCTTCAAGTGCAGCGCCGTGTCAATTTCGGCTTGCGTCATCTCGCTTGCCAGCGCCGCGCAAGTGGCGCTGGCATGGCCCGCCTCGGCGGCCAGCGCCATCCACATATAGGATCGCATCGCATTTTTTTCGACGCCGCGCCCGCTGTAATACATTTGACCAAGGTGGTATTGGGCTTGCACGTGCCCGCGCTCTGCAGCCTTTTGGTACCAGGCCACGGCTTCGGCATCGTCTTGCAGCATGCCCTGCCCGCAGTCGAGCATCAAGCCCAGACTGAATTGGGCAATCAGGTCATTTTGCTCAGCTGCGCGCAAAAACCAGGCGTGCGCGCGCAACAGGTCAGGTGCCACGCCACGCCCTTCTGCATAAGCAAAACCAAGATGACGCTGCGCTACCGGATCGCGCTGGGCTGCGGCCTGGCGAAACCAGGCCAGCGCTTGCGCATCGTTTTGCATGACGCCGTGACCGTCCTGGTACGCGAGCGCAACGTTGACCTGGCCGGCGGCATCACCTTGCAAGGCCGCCTTGCGAAACCAGGCCAGCGCCAATGCATCATTTTTTTGCACGCCCAGGCCCTTCGCATACGCCTCGCCCAGCAGCGCTTGTGCGCTGGCAACACCTTGTTCTGACGCGCGGATAAACCAGACCAGTGCCAACGGATCGCTTTGCTCGACACCACGCCCGTTTTTATACATTTTTCCCAGATTTTGCTGCGCCGAAGGGTCACCTTGGAGTGCGGCGCGGCGGAACCAGTACGCTGCATCGGTATCGCTTCGGGCGATGCCATGGCCGTTGTAATACATGGTTCCGAGGTGATTCTGAGCGTAAGCGAGGCCTTGCAGCGCAGAGCGCTGCAACCAGCCAAACGCAAGCTGGTCATCGCGGGCGATACGTTCGCCTTTTTTGTACATCAATCCCAGATTGAATTGCGCGTAAAGGTCGCCCTGTTCGGCCGCCTTGCGAAACCAGACATAGACTTCATAGCCATCACTGGCAAGATTGCGATGGTGCATGACCAGCCCCCTCATCGACTGACATTGAACGGAACAAAACCCCAAAAATGCAAGGATCATGCACGCTTGTGGTGCGCAAATTATAGGAACGGCACTTGTCGATGCAGTTGATGATACTCAAAAAATGAGGGCGCATTGCTGCTCTGAAAACGCCTCTGTGGCGCCAGTCGGACCCAGCGCAAACCCGGCAGCGTACGCCGCTTGACGCAGCAGACGATATGATGCGGCCACTTGCCTGCGGGCTGCGGGCTGCGGATTGGACTGTGGCCTGACGGCAATACCCAATCAGCGCCGTGTCAGCGCCTGGCTTTGCAAAAATTGCGGGACTTTGGCTGCGCTCAGCCGGTTGACCGACATCAGCAAGTCAGCGTCGATGGCCGCGATGCCGTAGCGGCTGATCAGGTGACCGCCGATGTGCACCAAGACGTTGGCCGCTACTTCGGCATCCGCTTCGGCCCTGTGCGCGGTGTTGTTGAAGCGGATGCCGAGCTGGTTCGACAGCATGCCGAGCTTGTAACTGGACAGGCCGGGAAACACGCGGCGCGACAATTTCAAGGAACACACCAAGCCCCGATGGGCTGGCATCATGCCCAGCCTGGCGCTTTCGGCGCGCAGAAATTTTTCGTCGAAACTGGCATTGTGGGCCGACAGAGCATCGCTGCCGATGAACTCCAGCAAGCGCGGCAGCACCTGCGCCACCGGCGGTGCGCCATCGAGCATCGCTTGCGTGATGCCGGTCAGGCCGGTGATGAACGAAGGAATCCTGACCTCGCAATTGATCAGCGAAACATAGCGCTCGACGACGACACCTTTGACGATGCGCAGCGCAGCGACTTCGGTGATGCGATCGCCTTGTTCGGGCGACAATCCGGTGGTTTCAAAGTCGATCATGACGATCGGTTTTTCAAATAAGGTCATCGGGCATTCCTTGGTGATAGTGAGCGGCCGATCCGCGTTGACTGCCGCGCAGACGGCTAGCCGAACTTGCGTACCGCATCGAGCGCCAGGCCGGCGCCTATGCTGCCGAACAGGTCGCCTTCGACGCGCCGCGCCGTTGGCACCAGCGCGGCGATTTTTTCGCGCAGCAAGTGCACGCCGCTGGATCCGCCGGTAAAAAAGACCGTGTCGACCGCTTCCGGCGCGACGCCGGCGTCGCGCAACATGGCCAGCACTGTTTGTTCAACCGAGCCGGCCAGATGCGCAATCGCGTCCTCGAACTGGGTGCGCTTCAGCGTCACGCTGTGGGCAGGCACCAGCCGCTCCAGTGTCAGCGGCACTTCAGCGGCATCGGATAAGCCGATCTTGCCCTCTTCCACCTTCAGCGCAAGCCAGTGACCGGCGCGGTCGTCGATCAGTTGCTGCAATCGCATCATTTTGTCCGGTTCACGCGCATCGCGGCAGACATCGGTCAGCTGGGTCCTTATTTTCTTGGTGTAAGCGAGATTGATCGTGTGCCAAGTAGCAAGGTTGAAATAGTAACTGGAGGGAACCTCGCTATCATTATGCAGCCGGCTGCCATAACCGAGCAAGGGCATCACTGACGACAAGCTCAGGTATTTATCGAAATCGGTGCCGCCGATATGGACGCCGGCGGTAGCGAGGATATCGTCGCGCCGCTCATGCCTCTTGATGCGCTCAGGCGCCAGGCGCACTAGCGAAAAGTCCGATGTGCCGCCGCCGATGTCGGCGATCAGGACCAATTCTTCGCGCGCTATCTGCGATTCATAATCGAAAGCTGCCGCGATCGGCTCGAACTGAAAAATGACATCCTTGAAGCCTGCCGCGCGCGCCACATCAGCCAGCGTATCTTCGGCCAGTCGGTCGGCGGCGCGGTTGTCATCGATAAAAAATACCGGGCGCCCGAATACGGCGGCCTGAAACTCGCATCCGGCCGACAATTCGGCGCGGCGCTTGAGTTCGCCTATGTACTGACCCAGCAACAGCCGAAATGGCAGCGCGCGACCAGCCACCTCGGTCTGACCATCGATCAAGCT
>JBLHNV010000052.1:0-12282 GCA_047623125.1 Janthinobacterium sp.
CGTTTAGTCTTTTTCGTCAACTTCTTTTTTTTGCAACTTTCGTCGTTTTCGACGCCCCGCCGTGCCTTGCAGCCAGATCATTTTGGCGCTGCTTCAGCGAGGAGGCGAACTATAACCAAGCTACTGCCGATTGGCAAGTGCCAATCGGGAGAAATCGCTTTTGCAGCGTAAAATAATGGTTTTCCCGCTTTTAAGTCCCCCTAATGACCATCCTGCTCTCCACCCTCAATGCCCGCTATACCCATGCATCGCTGGGTCTGCGATATCTACTGGCGAACATGGGGCCACTGCAGGAGCAAACGCGGTTGATGGAATTCGTCATCGGCACCAAAACTACGGAAATCGTCGAACGCTTGTTGTCGAAGCCGCCGAAGATCATCGGCTTTGGCGTCTATATATGGAATGTCGAAGAAACCACGAAGGTCATTGCGATGCTGAAGCGGGTAGCACCCGATATCGTGATCGTACTGGGCGGACCGGAAGTGTCGCATGAAGCGGGCGAGCAAGCGATCGTGCGCACAGCCGATTATCTGGTGACCGGCTGGGGCGACGTGACCTTTGCTGGGCTGTGCCAACAGATATTGTCCGGCCCGAAGCCCTTGATGAAGACTCATGCGGGCCTGCAGCCGCCTATGGCGGAACTGACCTTGCCCTATTCCTTGTATTCGGATAAGGATATCGCGCATCGCACGATCTACGTCGAAGCGTCACGCGGCTGCCCGTTCAAATGCGAGTTTTGCCTGTCGGCGCTGGACAAGACCGCATGGCCGTTCGCGCTCACGGCATTTTTGGCTGAAATGGAAGCGCTGCATGCGCGCGGCGCGCGGCTGTTCAAGTTTGTCGATCGGACCTTCAACCTGAACATCAAGACCAGCCTGGCGATCATGCAGTTTTTCCTCGACAAGCTGGAAGCGGAGCCAAACGATCCGGTATACGCCCATTTCGAACTGGTGCCCGATCATTTACCCGATGTGCTGAAGGCTGGCATCAGCAAGTTTCCACCCGGCGCGCTGCAATTCGAGATCGGCATCCAGAGTTTCAACCCAGAGGTACAGGCGCTGGTCAGCCGCAAACAGGATAACGTGAAGGCAGCCGACAATATCCGCTGGCTGTGCGAGCACTCCAACGCCCATCTGCACGTCGATCTGATCGCCGGCTTACCGGGCGAGGATGTCGCCAGTTTTGCGCGCGGCTTCAACAAACTGGTCGAACTGAAGCCGCATGAAATCCAGTTCGGCATCCTGAAGCGGCTGCGCGGCACGCCGATCATCCGCCACACCGTTGAATTTGGCCTGGTATTTGATCCGCATCCGCCATACACGATACTGGCCAACCGCGACATCGACTTCATGACGATGCAGCGCCTGGTGCGCTTTGCCCGTTACTGGGATCTGGTCGCCAATTCGGGCCGTTTCGCCAATACCGTGCAGCACCTGATGGGCGATGACCCATTCAGCAACTTCATGGCATTTTCCGACTGGCTATACGCAAAAACCGATGCGACCCACCGCATCGCGCTGGACCGGCTGGCAGGACTGGTGTCGCAGTGGCTGCAAAGCACCGGCATGAGCGCTGCGCAAGCGAACATCTTACTGGCGTCCGACTACGCCGGACGCAACGATTCCGGCCACCGCAAGGAAAAGCCGGCTAACACCGAAGCGGCCATCCCGCAACGTCAGGCCAGACATTTGGCCGCCTGAAAAACGGCACAAGGGAACTTTGGTAGCGGCTCCGGCAAAAGTCCCTTAAACTGCCCGCATGCCTAATGCACAAGTACCTACTCTCAGCGTCAGCTCTGGCGCAAACGGCGCGCAGCCAACGTCCTGCGTGATCGCCAGCGGCACCTGGCAAGTCAATGCGCTGGCGCAGGACGGCGCGATGAAAACCATCGCCCTGCTGCTGCATCCGCTTGCGGGCAAGGCCGGCGTGGCGTGGGACTTGACGCGAATCGACAGCATGGATTACATCGGCGCCCAGATCTTCTGGAACGCGTGGGGCAAAGCCTGGCCCGCCAACGTGCAACTATCACCACTCCAGCAAGAATTTTTCAAGCGGCTGGAAAAAATCGGCCCGTTGGCACTGCCGCAATCGACACAGACCAGCCTGAAATCGGTGCGCTTGCTGGGCGCGGCGATACTGGATTTTTTCGCGCATGTAATCAGCTTTGTGGCCCTGGTCGGACAAGTCACGCAAGATGTGGGGCGCTTCCTGCGCCACCCCATGCGCGGCCCATGGCGCGAAATTTCAGCCAACATTTATCATGCCGGCTTCCGGGCGCTGGGCATCACGGCGCTGGTCGGGTTTCTGATCGGGGTGGTGCTGTCCTATCTTTCGGCGCAGCAGTTACGCGCGTTCGGCGGCGACATCTACCTGGTCAATCTGCTGGGCATGAGCATCATCCGCGAACTCGGTCCATTGCTGGCCGCGATCCTCGTGGCCGGGCGCTCCGGATCGTCGATCACGGCGCAACTGGGCGTCATGCGGGTGACAGAAGAGCTCGACGCGATGCTGGTGATGGGCATTTCGCACGGGTTCCGGCTGATCATGCCCAAGGTGCTGGCGCTCGCCGTCGCGATGCCGCTGCTGGTGATCTGGACCGATGCGATGGCGCTGATCGGCGGCATGGTATCGGCCAATATCGAACTGGGCCTGTCGCCCGACTACTTTCTGCAGAAACTGCCCGACGCGGTACCGCTGGCGAACTATATGATCGGACTGGGCAAGGGCGTCGTGTTCGGCATCCTGATCGCTCTGGTCGCGTGCCATTTTGGTCTGCGCATCAAACCGAACACCGAGAGCCTGGGACACGGCACCACGACCTCGGTAGTGACCGCGATCACGGTCGTGATTCTGGCCGACGCCGTATTTGCGATCGTCTTCAGGGAAGTAGGGTTCTGATGGCCGGCATGCCCTTGCCCGGTGCCCCGGGCGCAGAAATCACAGCGGCAGACAGCGCGCCAGTGCTCGAGATTACCGGACTATGGACCTGCTTCGGCAGCACCGTGGTACATCAGGATTTGAACCTGACGATCCGACGCGGCGAAATCCTGTCCATCGTCGGCGGTTCCGGCACCGGCAAGACGGTGCTGCTGCGTCAGATGCTGGCACTGGAGCGCCCGCAGCGCGGCTGCGTGCGGGTATTTGGTGAAGATATCAACCTGGCCGGCATGGATCATTTGCAGCAATTGCGCAATCACTCCGGCATGCTGTTCCAGCAAGGCGCGCTGTATTCGGCGCTGACGGTGTTCGACAACATCGCACAGCCGATGCGGGAGCTGAAAATGCTGCCCGACGACTTGGTGCGCGATGCCGTATTATTGAAGATGAACATGGTCGGACTGGATCCAGAACATGCGAACAAGATGCCTTCGGACTTGTCGGGCGGCATGGTCAAGCGGGTCGCGCTGGCGCGTGCGCTGGCGCTGGAACCGCGTTTGCTGTTTCTCGACGAGCCGACAGCCGGGCTCGATCCGGATCTGTCAGAAAGTTTCGTTGCACTGATCCTGTCGCTGCACCGGGAGCTGGGTCTGACGGTGGTGATGGTGACGCACGATCTCGATACCTTGTTTGCGCTATCGACGCGCATTGCGGTGCTGGCGGAAAAACACGTGATTGCGGTCGGCCCCACGCGCGACATCGTCGCCATCGACCATCCATTCATCCGGCATTTTTTCCTCGGCGACCGAGGACAACGCGCGCTGGCCGCACTGGACCAGCGCCAGGTCCCTTCCCGGAACCAGAACCAGAACCAGATCGGAGAATGATGGAAAACAGATCACATGCATTGATGACGGGCTGCTTCACGATCGCGCTGCTGATCGCGACGGTGCTGTTCGGGATGTGGTTCAACCGCGACAAGCTGGAACGCGAACCGTATTTAGTGGCGACGACGCTGTCGGTACCCGGGCTCAATGCGCAGGCTGCGGTGCGTTATCGCGGACTGGCAGTGGGCAAGGTCGACGCGATTGATTTCGATCCCGGAGTCAGCGGGCAAATTTTGATTCACCTGAGCGTGAATCCGGGCACACCAGTCACCACGACAACCTTTGCGACGCTCGGCTACCAGGGCGTGACCGGCATCGCCTATGTCCAACTCGACGACGATTCGACCGGCTCGAACCTGCTGGCAACTGACGTTGACAACCCGGCGCGTATCCCGCTGCGCACCGGGTTGTTGGGCGAGCTGGAAAAACGCGGCAAACTGGTGCTGGACCAGGCCGAGCAAATGACGCGCAATCTGAATGCCCTGCTCAGCCCTGAAAACCGCCAGACGATGATCGCCGCGTTTGCCGACATCAGCGCGAGTGCGCAAAAATTCGGCGCGATCGGACAGCAACTGGCGCCGACGCTGGCCCGGCTGCCGACACTGACGAGCAAGGCTGAGCAAAGTCTGGACGCACTGACGGCGTTCAGCAACGATGCAAGCGGGCTCAGCAAAAACTGGGATGCGCTGACCATCAGCCTTCAGGCGCAAGGTGGCGCCATCGACAGCCTGAACCAGGCCAGCCGCTCGGTCGAAAGAGTGGCCGGCAGCATCGAACTTGAAACGCTGCCGCATGTCATACAACTGACCGAAGAAATGCGCGCCTCGATGCGGATGCTGAAAGACACGATGCGCGCGATCAACGAACGTCCGCAAAGCCTCCTGTTCGGCACACCAAACGTGCCGCCGGGACCGGGCGAAGATGGTTTCGCGGCGCCAACAAGACAAGGACCACCGTGAACCTGAACCATATCCTGATCACCGTCAGCATCGCCCTATCGAGCTTGCTCGCCGGCTGCGCCAGCACGGATCCGGTGTCTGCCACCTATGATTTCGGTCCAATGCCGGCGCTCGCAGCGTCAGGGCCCGCGGCACCGGAGCCCCCTGATGCACCGCAAGCGCCGTCAATGACGCTGGCCGTAGCCGACGCCAGCGGCCCGTCGTGGCTCGATAGCCGGACCATGTATTACCGCTTGCTGTATGCCAAGGCCCAGCAATCGCACCCGTATTCCTACCATCGCTGGAGTGCACCACCACTGCAATTGCTGAGCGCGCGCCTGAAGTCGCGCATCGCCCAGTCGGGCATCGACGTGCTGTCGGTGACCGATGCCAGCACCGACACGCTGCTGCTGCGCATCGCAGTCGAAGATTTCTCGCAATATTTTGATTCGCAGCAAACCGGCAGCGGCAACATTACGCTGCGCGCATCTCTGTTTCGGGCGCGTCATCTGGTCCGGCAAAAAACCTTCACGCGCGCAACTCGCATCACCAGTGCCGACGCAATCGGCGGCGCCAGGGCGCTCGCGGCCTCTTCCGATGCGCTGGCCTTTGATATCATCGCCTGGCTGGCAGCCTTGCCCTTGCCGCGCGAATGATCACATCGACGATTCCCACGGCCAGAGGCGAGGCGTCGCCGATCGCGCGCGCCGCCTTGCTGGCCTATGTTTTCCTGATCGTGTATGCCAGCTGGTTTCCTTTCAGCGGATGGCATAACAACGGCCTATCGCCGCTGGCCTTCGCGCAGCACCTGAACTTGCCGCGCTACTGGACCATGTTCGATGCATCCATCAATGTCGTCGGCTACATTCCGTTGGGGATGCTGCTGGTCTACGGACTGTATCCGCACATCAAGGGACTGGCCGCGATCGCGCTCGCTTGCTCCGGCGGCGTGCTGCTGTCGGGCACGATGGAAGCGGTCCAGTCGTACTTGCCGAGCCGTGTGCCCTCGAACCTCGACGTATTCACCAATGTGGCCGGCTGCTGCATCGGCGCCGCGCTGGGTGCGCTGTCGGCGCGCCGGGTGCTCGATCAAAGTCATTTGTACCGGCTGCGCCAGCGCTGGTTCGCCAAGCACGCCAGCCAGGGCCTGGTCTTGCTGGCGCTATGGCCGCTGGCGCAAGTCTATCCGCAAGGTTATCTGTTCGGACACGGGCCGCTGCTGCCCATCCTGTCGGAATGGCTATCGTGGCTGCTCGAGACCAACATCGACCTGGCGACGTATCTGCGGCCCGATACCATCCTGACGATCGAGCAATACTTGCTGTCCGAAACCATCATCACCGCCTGCGGCATGACCGGCGCGGCGCTGACACTGCTGTGTCTGATGCGGCGCGGCGCACCCAAGGTGATACTGGTCAGCACGCTGATCGCTACGGCGCTGCTGGTCAAGGCGCTGGCCAGCGCGTTGCTATTTTCACCCCAACATGCCTTCGTTTGGATCACGCCGGGCGCGCAAGGCGGTTTTTTGATCGGCCTGGTCATGTTGGGCGGGCTCACTTTTGCACCGCAGGTGGCGCAACGCAGGCTCGCCGCGCTGACCATATTGCTCAGTTTGCTCATCGTCAATGCGACGCCGCTCAATCCTTACTTCACGTCGACGCTGCAAGCCTGGGTGCAAGGGAAGTTTTTGAACTTTAACGGCGCGGCGCAGATTTTATCGGTATTGTGGCCCTTTTTTGCACTGTGGTTCCTCTGGCTGCCGTCGCACAAATTGAACTGGACGGCTGGCGTCGAGTCCTGATCAGCACCAACAGGTATCATGGGGCCTGAGTGAACATCGCCGAGGCCAGCATGAATGACAAACAGCATTTTCAGCAGCACGTATTTTTTTGCATGAACCAGCGGGAAGACGGCCGCTCCTGCTGCGCCGAACGCGGCGCGGCAGAGGCACAAAAGCATGCCAAGCGGCGCATCAAGGAACTCAGCTTGAACGGCGAAGGCAAGATTCGGATCAATCAGGCGGGTTGCCTGGACCGCTGCGAAGAAGGTCCGGTACTGGTCGTCTATCCGGAAGGCATCTGGTACACCTACGTCGACACCAGCGACATCGATGACATCATCGATTCCCATCTGGTGGGCGGCCAGATCGTCGACCGCCTCAGGATTTAAGGTCCGCCATGAATAAACATTCCGAAAAATTCACCCTCGAAGGCCCGGCCGGCAACATCGAAGGCTTGCTCGACTTGCCTGCAGGCACACCGCTTGGCATCGCGCTGGTGGCCCATCCGCATCCGCTCTATGGCGGCACGATGGATAACAAGGTTGTGCAAACATTGGCCCGCAGTTTCGTGGCGCTGGGCTATGTCGCCGCCCGCATCAACTTTCGCGGTGTTGGCGCGTCAGGCGGCGTGCACGATCACGGCGCCGGCGAAACCGACGACATGGCAGTGCTGCTGGCCCACATGCAGGCGCAATATCCGGACTTGCCGGTTGCACTGGCCGGCTTTTCATTCGGCACCTTCGTGCAGGCACAGTTGCAGCAGCGCCTGCTGCAAGCGGGCGCCGCAATGCCACGCCTGGTGCTGGTCGGGGCCGCTGCCGGCAAATGGGCGATGCCCGACATCGGCCGGGACAGCATCCTGATCCACGGCGAACAGGACGAGACGATTCCATTGCAACACGTGTTTGACTGGCTCAGGCCGCAGGATATCGCGGTCGTCGTGATTCCCGGAGCGGATCATTTTTTTCACCGCAAACTGCAGCATATAAAGAGTCTGGTATGCCAGCTATGGCCGTTAAATACCATTGATGAGCGTTAAAACAGGCCATCAGCGGCTATAATTAGGCTCGCCATTTTCATCCGTTCTTGTACGCTGGCAACCCCGGCGGCATGACCCAAAGTATTTATCACTTTTTCGCAGACAGAATCTCATGAAAAAAATTTTAGCGGCACTGGCGTCCAGTGTGGTTTTCCTATCCGCCGCATTTGCGGCACAAAGCGTTCCGGCGCCGAACATCGAAGCCAAGTCCTGGCTGCTGCTGGATGCGACCAGTGGCCAGGTAATCGCCGCCCAGGACCCCAACATGCGCGTGGAACCGGCATCGTTGGTCAAGATCATGACCGCCTATCTGACATTTTCCGCGCTGCGCGACAAAAAGATCGAGATCAACCAGATGGTCAACGTTTCGGTCAGAGCCTGGAAAGTCGATCCCAGCAGTTCGAAGATGTTCATCGATCCGGCCATGCCAGTATCGATCGACGACTTGCTGCATGGCTTGATGATTTCTTCCGGCAATGATGCCGCCGTCGCACTGGCCGAAGCCGTCGCCGGCGATGAAGCTACGTTCGTCACGCTGATGAATCGCGAAGCAACTCGCATGGGCTTGAAGGGCACCCGCTATGGCAATGCGCACGGCTTGCCCAGCCCGGACAATTACACGACAGCGCGCGACCTGTCAGTGCTGGCCACGCGCGTGATCAACGATTTCCCCGAGTTTTACAAGATTGATTCGGTGAAAAGCTTCACCTACAATAAAATCACCCAGCCCAACCGCAACCGCCTGCTGTGGCTCGACCCGACCGTCGACGGCATGAAGACCGGCCATACCGAAGCAGCAGGCTATTGCATGATCGCATCCGCGCGCCGCCCGAATGGCAGCGGCGAACGACGTTTGATTTCGGTGGTGCTGGGCACGACGTCCGACCAGGCCCGCACTCAGGAAAGCCAGAAGCTGCTGAACTGGGGCTTCCAGAACTTCGATACGGTCAAGTTGTATTCGAAGGGCCAGGCCATCGCCACGCCCGAGGTATGGAAAGGCGCACAAAGCACGATCAAGATCGGCTTCAGGAATGACGTGATGGTGACCGTACCGAAGGGCGTCACATCGAAGATGAAGCCGGTGCTGGAGCGCAAGGATCCGCTGGTCGCGCCGCTCGAAGAAAATGCCCGCGTCGGCACGCTGAAAATGATGGTCGACGGCAAGGTCTTGCTCGAATTGCCCGTGTTGGCGCTCGAAAGCGTGCCAGCAGCAAGCATTTTCGGCCGGGCCTGGGATTCGGTCCGTCTGTGGTTTAAATAAGCAGATAGGCCGTGTCAATGACGCAGCAACCGGCGACGATGCCAACGGCAAAGCCGGTTTGACGTCGCCACCGGGCTGAGCGCGCAGCCATATTGCCGCGCATGGCCCGCAACTGTCACGCATCGTCGCCGGCAGGTAGCGCATGACGCATGCGCTACCGCATGACGCTACCAGCACCAGCACCAGCCATATCATCGCGTCGCTCGAAAACTCGCTGTGCCAGTTGCGCACCGATCTTCTGGATTTGCGGCTGATCCACCGGCCCGGTCCGCTGATGGATCTTGACGAGATCGCACCGGTGCTTCCCGCAAGCGACCAACCAGGTCGAATTTTTACCGCCGCACCTGGCGCTGCTGTTTGATGAAACCTTCGACGGCTTGCAAAATCAAGGCCTCGCACCGATGCTCTGGTTGCCGCTGGCCGGAGGGCGCCTGTTTGGTCAGGGCGACGCACGCAGCGACTGCGTGTACGTGGAAATAGCGCGCATCGCCGATCAGTTGCAGCGTCCTTTTGCCAGCCTGATCTTTGCGTGGATCATGCAATTGCCATACCGGGCGCTGGCGTTAACCGGTAGCGCTCGCATCGCGGCGATCCCCAAGCCCATCAAAGGCACGCAATTGGTGCTCAGCGGCAGTAACTGGTTTGCGATCCTGCGCGCCGCGCGCGGCCACGAAGTGGCCTGACCCATGCGCCAGCGCAACCTCAGGCGCCAGGTTCATCCGGATACACTTGAGGTCGCGCTACGCCGCGCCAGCCCAGGTACCAGGCCAGGTTCAGGGCCAGCGTGCATGCGATGTAAAATGCGAAAAAAACGGCAAAAAAACGCGTTTGCAGCCACGCCAGCAACGCCATGTTCAGCGCCAGTACAAACAGTGCCAGCAGGTTTTTCTTTTGCTTGGAACTCGGAAAGCGCAGCGTCGACACCATCAGGCTGCCCACGCCCAGCAATAACAACAGCAACAAATAACCCTGCATCCGGGTCGCCAGCGGATCGGGCCAGGCCACAACGACGGCAGCCACGCAAGCGGCGCCCGCAGTGATCGGCATGCCGACAAAATAGCGCGGATCGGTGCGACTGACATCGACATTGAAACGCGCCAGCCGCAAGGCACCACAAGTGACGAAAAAGAAACTGGCAATGCCGCCCAGGCGCAGCAGCAATGGGTCGTGTGCGCCGAGTTGGACGAAACCGTAGCAGTACAACAGTATGGCCGGGGCGCAACCGAAATTCATCACATCGGCGATCGAATCGAGCTGCATGCCGAATTCCGACGTGGTGCCGGTGGCACGCGCGACAAAACCGTCGAGCGCATCGAACACGCCGGCCAGCACCAGCAAGACTGCGGCCAACCGGTAATCACCCGCGCTGCCGATGGCGGCATTATCAACCGAGATCACGATGCTGGAAAAGCCGCAGGCAATCGATAGCAATGTCACAAAGCTGGGCAAGGCAAATTTGGCCCGTTGCAGGCGCGAAAGACGGTATTTCTTCAATGGCATGGGCATTATCAAGGAATAAATGAGGCCGTCATTTTAACCCGGACGCGCCACACTCTAGGTTGCTCATTACGTTACCGTATTCAAAAAATCGGGCTACAATCGGCGTAAACTTGCACCCGCCAAACCACCCCCCGAATGGCCAAAGCCATTTTCCCATAAGGAGAACAGCATGACGTTGCCAAAAAATTGGAGTTCCTCCCTGTGCGCGCTGATGCTCGCTGCACTGCTCACCGCATGCGGCGGTGGCGGCGACAGCAGCGACAGCAGCGCAAGCAATATCAATAACCAAAGCTCCGGCAGCGGAGACTTCTCGGCGCCGAACGACGGGCAGCAGGAGAGCGGCGCCCCCGCCTTGACCGGCGATACCGCGCAAGATGGCTTCAACTGGACCAATTACCGGCGCGAGCAAGCTGGCATTCCGGTGCTGACGCGCAGCAGCATCGTCAATATCGCAGCCAAGGGCCATTCCGACTATCAAGTATTGAACAATACAATCACGCATGAACAGATACGAGGCAATCCCGGCTTCACCGGCGTCCAATTGCAGGACCGATTAAGGGCGGCAGGGTATTCTTTCGACGCGGGTGGTATTGCCGGAGAAGTGATCGCGGCCGCCAATGACAATTCAGGTCATTTCCTGGCAGAAGAACTGATCACGGCGATTTATCACCGCTTCGTGCTGTTTGAACCGGCGTTCAAGGAAAGCGGCACCGGCGCGGCGACGACGTCGAACGGTCGCACCTATTTCACCAACAATTTGACCGCCAATGGTTTTGGCCCCGGCCTGGGAATAGGTCAGATCGCCGTGTACCCATTCGTCAATCAGGTCAACGTGTCTGCCATCTTTTTCAGCGACCAGGAGCAACCCGACCCGGCCCCCGATCGCAATGAAGTCGGCTACCCTATCAGCGTGCATGCCGACTTCGGCGCCGACCTGCTGGTCACCAGTTTCACGGTGCGTCCGCGCGGCGGCGCCAACATGAGCGTGCGCTTGCTGACCAAGACGACCGACCCGCAAACCAAATTATCGGGTCCTTCTGCCGCCGCCATCATCCCGCTCGCAGTCCTCGCCATCAACACCACTTACGACGTCGAATTTGTCGGTAGCGTCAACGGCGTGCCGGCCAACAAGAACTGGTCATTCACGACCAGGAACAGGTAACGGGCAGGTTCAGGACGCCTTGAGTGTCGGGTAATCGATGTACCCGCCTGCTGCGCCGCCGTACATGGTGGCCGGGTCAGGCTTATTCAACGGTGCGCCAATGCGCAGTCGCTCCACCAGATCCGGGTTCGCGATGTATGGACGACCGAAGGCGATCAAGTCGGCCTTGCCCTCGGTGCGCGCGGTCAGCGCCAGATCCAGATCGTAGCCATTGTTGGCCATGAACAAGCCATTGAACAGGCGGCGCAGGATCTGCAGATCGAAGCCGCCGGGCACTTCGCGCGCGCCGCCGGTATCGCCCTCGATCGCATGCAGATACACCAGATTGAACGCGTTGAGTTGTTCGACGACGTATGTAAACAGCGCCTGCGGATTGCTGTCGCCGATGTCGCCAAAGCTGGACAGCGGAGAGAGCCGGATGCCGACCCGATCGCCGCCCCAGACCTTGACGACGGCGTCCGTCACTTCCAGCACTAACCGCGCGCGATTTTCGATCGAGCCACCATAGGCATCGGTGCGCTGGTTGGTCTTGTCGCGCAAGAACTGATCCAGCAGATAGCCGTTCGCCGCATGAATTTCGACGCCGTCAAAGCCGGCCTCCTTGGCATTGTGTGCTGCGATGCGATATTGCTCGACGATCGAAGCCATTTCGCTCGTTTCCAACGCGCGCGGCGTCACCATCGGCACGAAGCCATCATTGGTATAAGACTGGCCTTCGGGCTTGATGGCCGAAGGGGCTACCGGCAATACGCCATCGATCTGGATCGACGGATGGGAAATGCGCCCGACATGCCACAGTTGCAAGAAAATTTTGCTACCGGCCGCGTGGACGGCGTCA
>JBLHNV010000053.1:0-12169 GCA_047623125.1 Janthinobacterium sp.
TGCTGGCAGTGGCGTTGTCGGCATATTGCCTTCGTTGGCGCAGGGCACGGGCTTGGGCATTGCCCATGGATCGAGCGGCGTTGGACATACTGACGCGTAATATCCCGGCATACAAACACATGGCAGTGGATTTACAGGCGCAGTTGCAGCGTCTGGTGACGCAGTTTTTGTATCAGAAAAAAATCATTGGCTGTGCCGGACTCGATGTCACTGAAGAGATGCGCATTACGATTGCCGGACTGGCCTGTTTGTTGTTGCTGAATCGGCCCACGAAAGTCTATCCGGCACTGCATACTATCTTGCTGTATCCGCATGCATTCGTGGTTGACACGGATGAGATCGGTCCAGGCGGCGTGGTCTCTTCGATGGAAAACAATTTGCTCGGCGAGTCGTGGGATGATGGCCGTGTCATCCTTGCATGGGATCATGTGCAGATCGGTGCTCCCGACTGGGTCGATGGCCAGAATGTGGTCTTGCATGAGTTTGCACATCAACTTGACAGCGAGTCAGGAGAGTCCAACGGCGCACCTTTTCTCGGCAGTTTTTCGAGTTATAGGAGCTGGGCTACCGTGTTGTCGCGTAATTTTGCCAAACTGCAATATGACGCGATCCATCAGCATCACAGCGTACTCGATTATTACGGTGCGACCAGTCCGGCCGAATTTTTTGCTGTTGCTACCGAAACTTTCTTTGAAAAATCACAACAGATGTCCGAGCACCATCCTGATCTGTTTGAAGAACTCGCAAAATATTACAAGGTCGATCCACGCGCCTGGTTGTCACCGCCAGTGGCCTTGGCGCAACATCGCACAACTCCCGTCAGTCATTCATAGCCGGTGGTGTATCGGTTCCCGGTCAGCTTGATTGAAGCCAAAGGGCGACGTTGCGACAGGTGTCGACGCTGCAGTCAGCCGTGGCGATACGGTCATCGTCGATGCCGTCCATGGCGCAATGGACGCGGCATTGGCCTGCTGGCAAGCTAACTGAGCCGCACGTTTGCTTTTTCGATCTCTTTTTTTTGCGAGGTCCGCTGGGCTCTGGTGCGATTGCGCTATCCAATAATTACTGTAATAAATTGAATTTCTGGCTCTGATCCTTGTTAGAATCAACACATATTGCCGATAGGCGCTCCTTTCCGGCAAGTGCTGCAATGCGCCATTTTGTTGGCTCACGCGCCGCGACCACCGGCTTATGCGAGAAGTGGATCGTCGCGGGCATTGATCCTGATGCGCGTGCCAAAAGTGGTTTAATGAGTTTGGATAGGGGCGCGTCAATGACACAAGCATGGGTAGTTCTCACCAACACAGATGGCCTGGATATTTCCGCTCCCTCGGAAAGCCAGCTGGCGACCGCGTTAGCGCAGGTGTATAAAGGGACGTCTTCGGACGGCAACGAAAATACGGCTGTGCTGCGTTTTGGCTACGACGATGGCTTGATGTATGAGGTTGAGGTTGGCAGCGGTGGCAACGTCAAATTCGAGGAATGGTCGGATCAAGATCGCGAGATCGCGTTGGAAAGTCCGAAAACGATGTCGGCACTCAGCCAGAGCGACGCGTTGCAATTGTGGACTTGGCTGGCGCAGCGTCAGGTGGCAAAAATTCGCAGCCAGCCTTGGAGATAGGCCGATTTTTCCTGAGAATGGCTATCCATGCTCCCTATCGATGGCTGAGTTACCTGGTCGAGGTGCGCCAGCAGTAAATCGATGTGATTTCGCTCAGTGTTGTTATCAGTTTCCGCTCTTAGACTGGGAAGCAGTCAAACGACATTGAATCGGAGCCTGATGATGAGCGATCAAAAAGTGGCAGTCGTAACGGGCGGCATGGGCGGTCTGGGCACGGCAATCTGTCGCGCCTTGCATCAGGCCGGCTTTCGGGTCGCGACAACCTTTTCGCCGGGTAATGACCACGCCCAAAGCTGGATCGATCAGCAGCAAGACGGCGGTTTTGATTTTTCCGCCTATCAAGTCGATGTCAGCGATTTTTCCGACTGCGTATCGATGTTCAACCAGCTCATGATGGATCTTGGGCGGGTCGATGTGCTGGTCAATAATGCCGGGATCACGCGCGACCAGAGTCTGCGTAAAATGTCGCTGCAAGACTGGACCATGGTGCTGCGAACCAATCTCGACAGCGTGTTCAACATGAGCAAACAAGTACTGGAAGAGATGCTGCGCAACAAATGGGGTCGGATTATCAATATCTCGTCGGTCAATGGGCAAAAAGGTGCATATGGGCAAACCAACTATGCAGCGGCGAAGGCTGGCATGCATGGTTTTACAAAGGCGCTCGCGCTCGAGGTGGCGCGCCATGGAATTACCGTGAACACGATTTCGCCTGGTTACTGTAATACAAAAATGGTAACCAAGGTTCCTGCAGACATTCTCGCGACCAAAATTTTGCCTCAAATTCCCGTTGGGCGTCTCGGCCAGCCCGATGAGATAGGCGCTCTGGTAGCCTATTTGACATCGGAAAATGCCGGCTTCCTCACCGGTGCCAACATCTCGATCAATGGCGGCTTGCACATGTATTAAATCCGTTTTTAATACCGTTATGTGATCCGCTTTTCCTGATCTTCGATACTTGTTTGGCAAGTAATGCACAGCCGGGCTTCTGGACGGGCATAGAGGCGTGAAAGGCCGATCGGTTCGCTACAGCTTTCGCATCGTCCGTAGCTGCCATCGCCAAACTTGGCCAGTGCATGCGTGACCAGATGCAGTTGCTCAGCCTTGTGTTCGTTGAACTCGGCAGCGACCTCATTGAGCGTGCGGGAGCTGGCATTGTCTTCCGGAGAGGCTTCGATCTCAGTGGTGACCGATGCCTGCGCAGTTGCTGTGTCTGCGTCACTGTCAAGTTGGCTCTGCAATTCATGCTGACGTCGTTCGAGCGTCGCCTTCAATTGTTCATGCGGTGTCAGATTGGATGGTTCCATCGCGCGCTCTTATGGTATTGACGGTCACGCTGGCATCAGCTGGAGCGTCGGGGTGTACGGGCGATGAGCTGCCCGGCGTTCGGCTTGAACGACAGCTTATGCCATTGTTCATGCCGGGTCTGTTGATAATATTTATTTATGCCATTGTTCATGCCCGGCCTGTCGACAATGCAGCGCTGTTCTTCTTGATTTTTTTGAGTGCACTCAACATCTGGTCAGGCTTGCCGGTCACAGCCGCGCTGGCCAGCATCAGCAAACTGCTGGCCATGTCGATCAATCCTTTTAAACGGTCGATCTTGCGGATGCTTTTTTGCGCAGCGACAGTCACATCGAGCAAGCCTTGCTGCGATGTTTCCAACCCGACCACAGCAAGGGTGGCAGCATCTGCGTAGAGGCTGTTGGCGTGCTGGCGCAGTTCGACTTCCATTTCAAACAATGCTTGCGCCGCCGGCTGGCTGATGCCCAGGCTCAGTTGCGCCGGGGCTGGCGATTCCGGCATTATCTTGAGCGCCTGCATCACCCTGGCATGGATTTCATCCGCACACAGTGACAAGCTGTCGGCCCATGCTTCGACATCTTTGGCGCTGTTCAATGCCATTATTTCCATCGTCATTTGAGTCTCCGTCGCTGTCAGTCTGAATCAGCCACAAGCACTATGGGCAGCGTCAGCGCAGGTTTCCTTGGCATGGTCATTTCTGTATCGCCATTTGACTGCAAATTCTGAAGCAGGTTTTTGTGGTCCCGAGCGATTTCTTTCAAGTTCTTGTCCAGTAGCGCAAAGCGGCCTTCAATCACCTCGTATTCAGCCATCTTGGTTTGGTAATGAACTTTTGCCAGCGCGATCAGCAGCTTTCCGGTACCGCTGTCGATAAAAGGCATCTCGACTTCGAACAGGCCCAATACGATTTTTCTTTCATTGATGCTGGTTTTTTTATAATAATTGAGCACGGCGATCATGGCGTCGACCAGGCTTTGGAAGTCGGGGTCGCCCTCTTTGATCATCGCGCGTACTGCCTTGTTTTGAGCCGATGACGCCAGCGTGCGTGCGATCAGGTTTCCAAGTCGGGTATAGGCGTCGACGTGGTGCTGGTCGATGCCACTATCGGGCCAGGCAGAGATGCCGCTGCCGACCGAGTTGATCTGGTTACGCAGATTGTAATGCTGGTCGCCGGCGAGTTCGCCCAGGGTATGCAGATACAGTACGACGCTCTTGTGTATGTTGATGAAGTCGTCAAAGGCGGCGCGGCGGCGTGCATCGATCAGCAGTTCGCGTTGCTCTGCCAGTTTCGACAGGTAGGGTTTCTCGCGTTGATACGTATCGCGAAAACGCATGCTCAGTTCAGGATAGTCGTTGAGCTTGCCCGATTCGGCGGCCAAAGTGCGCACCGGCTGCAACTGACCGGTGGTTGCACAAGCTCCCAGCGCCAGCGTGACGATCAGCGCTGCCATGAAATTGATGGTTTTCATGCATCCTTTCATTGGTTTCAAAGAGAGCCAATTCCAGCTTGATTATCATGCTGGAGGCGGGACGCAGTATTGTGAAAGCGCAAGTAAGAGTGTTCGCAAGTAAAAGAGCTGGCTCAGCGTACGTCGGTTACATTGAAGTGCGGGTTTTCAAGGATGCCGAACAAGTTGCCGTCGGGATCTTGCGGCGTGGCGACCTGGATGCCGTCACCGACATCTTTTAGCGGTTCGTGGATGGCGGCGCCGAACTGGACCAGTCGTGCCAGTTCTGCTGCGGCGTCCGGCACGCCCCAGTAAGCCGTCGCACCACCGCGGCAACAAGCTTCCCGATTTGGCGCCAAGCCCAGTTCAAAGCCACCGACCGAGAATCCGACATAAAACGTTTGCTCGAAATACGGATCGCGTTCCAGTACCTGGCGATACCAATCTTTGGCGGCAGCCAGATCGGTCACTGGATAGATCACTGCGCGCAGTCCTTGCATCATCTTCGCTCCTGTATTGCTTGCCGCAGATTCTGTATCGATTCGGGCGCCTTGTCCAGAATGTTGTATGGGGTGTTTGCGCAGTTCTGACGCAAAAAAGCCACCCTGGGCATGCATGCCGGGTGGCTTGTTCGAGGGCCGCGTGCGCAGCCATGGCAATTGTGCTGGCGTTAGCGGCCGCGACCGCCCGAGCGGTGCGTGCTGCCTGCCGGGCGCGGTGCACGATTGCCATTGGCACCGCCACCGCCACCGCCACCACCACCGCCACCACTGCGTGGTTTGGCCGAAGTCGATGTCTTCACCCTGACCACGCTGGCATTCGCGCGTGGTTGATTGCGGTTGCCGCCACCGCCGCCGCCGCTGCGCAATTGCACCGGTTGTGCGCGCGCATTCGGATCAGGTTCGAAGCCGGGAATGACCTGGCGCGGCAGCGTTTGCTTGATCAGCTTTTCGATATCCTTGAGCATGTCGTGTTCATCGACGCAGACCAGCGAAACGGCTTCGCCGGTGGCACCGGCGCGGCCGGTACGGCCGATGCGGTGTACGTAATCTTCAGGGATATTCGGCAAATCGTAGTTGACTACGTGCGGCAATTGATCGATGTCGATACCACGCGCGGCGATGTCGGTAGCGACCAGCACTTGCAAGCTGCCATCCTTGAATTCGCTCAAGGCCCGTGTGCGGGCCGACTGGCTCTTGTTGCCATGGATCGCCAGGGCGCCTATGCCGTCGGCGCCCAGTTGCTCGACGAGTTTGTTGGCGCCGTGCTTGGTGCGCATGAAGACCAGCACCTGAGTCCAGTTGTTGGTCTTGATCAGATAAGACAACATCGGATGCTTCTTGTCGCGGTCGACCGGATGAATTTTTTGCAAGATCACTTCGACAGTGGAATTGCGGCGCGCTACTTCGATCATTGCCGGTTTATTCAGCAAGCCATCGGCCAAGGCCTTGATTTCTTCGGAGAAGGTCGCCGAGAACAACAGATTCTGGCGCTTCGCCGGCAGCACGGCCAGCACCTTGCGGATGTCGCGGATGAAACCCATGTCGAGCATGCGGTCGGCTTCATCGAGGATCAGGATTTCGACCTTTGACAAGTCGACGGTGCGCTGTTCCATATGGTCGAGCAAGCGTCCAGGTGTTGCCACCAGGATATCGACGCCTTGTTTCAATTGCTTGATCTGCGGGTTGATGCCGACGCCGCCGAACACCACGGTTGAATTCAGTTTTGTGTACTTGCCATAGGTGCGTACGCTTTCCTCGACCTGCGCTGCGAGTTCGCGCGTCGGGGTCAGGATCAGTGCGCGGATAGGGCGTTGCGATGTGGTGCTGACCAGTGCGGCGCCGTTAGCGTCGGTCGACAAACGGTGCAATATGGGCAGCGTGAAACCGGCCGTCTTGCCGGTGCCTGTTTGCGCGCCTGCCAGCAAATCGCCGCCGGCCAATACGGCCGGAATTGCCTGTGCCTGGATCGGGGTTGGATCCGTGTAACCGTGTTCGGTAACGGCACGCAAAATAGCATCGGACAAGCCGAGTTTTGAGAAGGACATGGTAACTTTATGGTGAAGATCGGCCTGTCGCCATGAGTGGCGCCAGTCGCAGGCAATCAGATTAGAGGTCGGGAGACAACGGCAAGGGGACTGGACATAGCTGCCGTACGGGCGGAGTATAGCAGCGTTCCGAAACTCGCGTAATTTGTTTCAACCAGGCATTTACCGCATAAGCGGGACCATGCCTGGTTGTCAGTTCGATGATCAGGCGAACGGCGCCAGCAGCGCCACCATCTGGGCAAAGATCTTCGGGCTGGCGGCGATGATGTCGCCCTTGTGCAGGTAATTCGATTCGCCATCGAATTCGCCGACGATGCCGCCCGCTTCGGTGATCAAAAGCGCGCCTGCGGCGATGTCCCAAGGCTTCAAGCCTTTTTCGTAGAACCCGTCGAGTCGGCCGGCAGCAACATAGGCCAGGTCGAGCGCGGCGGAACCGGGACGACGTACACCCTGGCAGCGTTCACCCATGATCTGGTACATCTTCAGATATTCTTCCAGCGCGCGATTGCTGCCAGCCACGTAACCGGTGCTGAGCAGCGCATTGGCGATGCGATCGAGTTTGGTGACGCGGATCCGTTTTTCATTCAGGAATGCGCCGCCGCCCTTGGAGGCGGTAAACAAATCATTACGCACCGGGTCGTAGACGACTGCTTGCGTGACGACGCCGCGCTGCTGCAGCGCGATCGAGACGCAATATTGCGGGAAGCCATGGATGAAATTGGTGGTGCCGTCGAGCGGGTCGATGATCCACACGAATTCGTTTTCGTCGTTGGTGTTGGCGGAAGCTCCCGACTCTTCTGCCAGAATCGCGTGGCTGGGGTAAGCCTTGGTCAGCACTTCGATGATCGCCTGTTCGGCCGCTTGGTCGACATCGGTGACGAAGTCGTTGTGTTGTTTTTCAGTAACGGTGACCCGGTCGAGGTCGAACGAGGCGCGATTGATGACGGTGGCGCCGCGGCGGGCAGCCTTGATCGCCGTGTTGAGCATTGGGTGCATGTGAGCTTCCGGTAAAAGAACGCTGCCGCCCCACGGGCCGCTATCGGCCCGCAGTGCAACAAGGTACAAGAATGAATTAAAGAGCAAAGCGGCGCCGAAATGGTTAAACTTCTGGACCGGAGCGTGGCTATTGGCCATGCCTTGGTCCATCGCAACCCTGATCTTTACCGCGCAATAGCGCTATTTTAAATGAACCTGCCAGAAATCAATACGTCTCTTTTCACGCGCCTGCGATTTATTCTGGTTCAGACCAGTCGGCCCGGCAATATCGGCAGCGTTGCGCGTGCGATGAAAACGATGGGGTTTTCTGATCTGGTACTGGTCAATCCCCGTTTTCCAGATGCGTTGCAAGACCCGGAAGCGCTGGCATTTGCCAGCGGCGCGCAGGATGTGCTGGCCGGCGCACGCATCGTCGCCACCATCGAAGAGGCGCTCGATGGCTGCAATTTTGCCGCTGCCGTATCGGCCCGCTTGCGCGAATTTTCGCCGCCGGTCGTGGCGCCGCGCGCGCTGGCTGCTCAACTTGCCGGCAATGACGCACTCCATGCGGCGCTGGTATTTGGCAATGAACGCTTCGGTTTGCCCAATATGATCGTTGAGAAGTGCCACACGCTGATCAATATTCCGGCCAATCCGCAATATTCATCGCTCAATCTGTCGCAGGCGGCGCAAGTGCTCGCTTACGAGTGCCGCGTCGCCGCGCTGGGCGACGGGCCAGGTCCCAGCGCCACCGAGGTCGGTTTCCATGGTGCAGCGGCCAGCCTGACGCAAATCGAGGGCATGTACGCACATCTGGAGCGGGCCTTGATCGCGATCGATTTTCTCGACGCCGAACATCCGAAAAAGCTGATGCCGCGCCTGAAGCGTCTGTTTTCCCGCACCACGTTGGAAACGGAAGAAGTCAATATCTTGCGCGGCATCGCGCGCCAGATCCTGGCCCAGGTGCCAGAGGTGCCCCAGGAATCAGGGGCGGCCCAGGAATCAGGGACGCAACAAAAACCGCGCTGAAGAAAAGGAGGGGGCATGGAGCGTGCGACCTGTCTGGCGGACCGCGCTTGATTGTCATTATCGAAAAAAATGCATCTCATGCAGTCGGTGCCAGTGCGCCGCTGCCATTGTCGCCACTGAGAATATGTTCCATGATCGCATGCTCGCGCGCGACGATGGTGGCGACGAATGCGGCCGGGTCTTTCAACTGCTTGAAAGTGCCAAAGCCATGCTCCAGAAACTGTTGCAACTGGCCCAGGCCGGCGGCGCGGGCAGGGCCGCGCATGATGCTCAGCGTCGCCGACAGCAATGGAATGCGCACCAGCGCGGCCAATGATTCTCCCAGCGCCTTGATCAGCATCAGTTGACGTTCGCGCTCGTCGCGCGCGCTGACTGCGCGGTAGCTGGCCGCGTATTGCTGATCGTTAAATACACACCCCAGCCGTTTTGCCATTGCCACGTCCAGTTTTTCCGACAGCGCGTCGAGCATGATCGCTTGCGTGATCGTTTGCAAAGGATGCAGCGGCAGCACGCGCTTGAGGGTCGGGACGATGCGTTCCAGATCGACATCGCGGGCACTGGCGTCTTTTGCGCCATACAATTCATTGAGAAAAAACAGGGCCGCATTGCGCGTATTGGCACCCGCCAGCAAATCAGCATGGGTTTGCGCAAGCCGCACCGATTGATATTGCCGAAGTGCGCCGCGCGCCGCCGCCAGGTCCGGGTCGCTGCCGATGGCCTGGCGCTCGGCCCGGACGATGCGCAATTGCTGCTCCAGCGTTTTGATCACTTGCTCTTTTTCCATCGCGCCATTCCCGTCTTTTTATTTATCATCGGCAAGTAGATGCCGTCCTCTATTTTGCTACAGGGTTGCTTTGGTGCTTTGTCGTACACTACAAAAAATAGAAAAGAAAGTACAGCTATGGCGACATCACGCAGGACTTTTTTCAAGTTTGGCATCATCGGGGCGTTCACGCTCGCTGCGGGCGGCACCGCCTATCGGATGCTGCACGCGCCAGCTTCGTTGCATCATTTTGAGCTTGATGGCGAAGCTGCTTTGGCGTTGGGCGCGATCATTCCAGCGCTGCTTGGACTGGCTCTGCCGGAGACACCGGAAAAACGCGCTGCCGCCATCGCGAGCGCGACCGAAGGTGTCCGGTTGGCCGTTCTTGGCTTGCCGTTGACGACTCAGAAAGAAGTGCAGGATCTGTTTTCTTTGCTGGCGCTGGCACCGGCACGGCGTTTCGTGGCCGGCATTTCCGACAGTTGGGCCGACGCGCGCCCGGATCAGGTCAGCGCTTTCCTGCAAAGCTGGCGCATGCATCATTTTGCGATGCTGCAAACGGCGTATCTCGCATTGCACGATCTGGTGCTCGGATCATGGTATGCCGATCCGGCCAACTGGGCTGCGATTTCCTACCCTGGCCCGCTCAAGGAACTGAGTTGATCGTTGCCGTTTGCAATTCCATTTAAGGACGTAATGACCAATTCAAGCATGCCATTGAAACAGCGAATGATTGTCGACCCGATCGAAGTCGGTCTCGCTTCCGGTTGGCAAGTGATCGATGCTGCCACCTTGCAGTCCGATCGCGTGATCGAAGCCGACGTGGTGATCGTCGGCAGTGGCGCCGGCGGCGGCGTCACCGCCGAAATCCTGAGCCTGGCCGGACTCAAGGTGGTGATCGTCGAAGAAGGCGCTCTGAAGTCGTCGAAAGACTTCAAGATGCGCGAAGCGGATGCCTATCCGAGTCTTTACCAGGAGTCGGCTGCACGCAAGACGCGCGACAAGGCGATCAACATCTTGCAAGGTCGCACCGTTGGCGGTTCCACTACGGTCAACTGGACGTCAAGCTTTCGCACGCCGCCTGCCACGCTGGACTATTGGGGCAAGCACTTTGGCCTCGTCGATTACACGCCAGCCGCGCTGGCGCCCTGGTTTGACATGATGGAACAGCGGCTCAATGTCAGCACGTGGGCCGTGCCACCAAATGAAAACAATGATTTGCTCAGGCGCGGTGCCGTCAGTCTGGGCATTCCGGTCGGTGCCATCCGGCGCAATGTAAAGGGCTGCTGGAACCTCGGTTATTGCGGCATGGGTTGTCCGACCAATGCCAAGCAATCGATGCTGGTGACGACGATTCCGGCGGCGCTCGAACTGGGCGCGACGCTGATCACTCATGCCAGGGCCGAGCGTTTCGTATTCAACGGCGACCGTGTCGATCACTTGCTCTGTACCGGACTCGATGCCAGCGCGCAGGCCCCATCCGGGCGCCAGCTGACGTTGCGCGCCAAGCATTTCGTCGTGGCCGGCGGGGCGATCAATTCGCCGGCCTTACTGCTCAGATCGGATGCACCCGACCCGCATGGCTTGCTGGGCAAGCGTACATTTTTGCACCCGACCGTGATTTCGGCCGGCCACTTCGAGCAGCGCGTGGACGCTTATGCCGGCGCGCCGCAAACGATTTACTCGGATCACTTTCTCCCGCAGCAGGCGATCGACGGTCCGATCGGTTACAAACTGGAAGCACCGCCGCTGCATCCGCTGTTGCTGTCGACTACGATGGCTGGTTTTGGCGACAGCCATGCGCTGCTGATGCAGCAGTTTCCGCACATTCATGCCTTGCTCGGCCTGCTGCGCGACGGTTTTCATGATCAGTCTATCGGTGGCAGCGTCGAAGTCGAGCGCGGCGGCGCGGCCGTGCTCGACTATCCGATCTCTCCCTTCGTATGGGATGGCGTGCGCCGTGCGTTGCTGTCGATGGCAGAAATTCAATTTGCCGCCGGTGCCAAGGCGGTCTATCCGATTCATGAATTGGCGCAAAATGGCTATACATCGTGGCGCGCCGCGCAAAAAGGCATCAACGCGCTACCATACAAGGATCTGTTGACACGGGTGGTGTCGGCCCACGTGATGGGTGGCTGCACGATGTCCGACGATGTGCGCCTGGGCGTGGTCGGATCCGATGGTCGTTACCACGGCATCGCCAACTTGTCGGTACATGACGGCTCGCTGTTTCCGACGTCGATCGGTGCCAATCCGCAATTGTCGATTTATGGCATCACCGCGCGGCTGGCCAGTAAACTGGCAGAGCGGATGACGGGCCAGTCGGCGCCGCGCCCGCTGGCTTGATGGCGCAATGAGCGCGCGCATGCTGAGGTTGTTGTGATCACTGGCCGCGAGCAGCGTCTTGGCGCTGCTCGTACAGCCGCTTTTGCCTGCCTGGCAGACAGCGTGGGCGATGCTATCGCAATGGTTGATCATGGCGCTGTTGCAGGCCTCGATTGCGGCCAATCACTTCCGATTGAGCGGACACCGGCTGCCGCGCTCAAGCTTGTGGGCCAGTTGCTTTTTCGAAGCCTGCCGCGCAACGCTGCTGGCGTCGGGCTCGATCCTGGCGTGGCCGCAGGCATCTTGCGTCCGATCAGGGCGGATGGCCGGTATCGCTGATGCACGCCCAGTTGTGCAACCGCGGGTGGCGGGTACCATTGGCGCGGGTCAGCACGCAGGCGCGCCACATCACGGCACCCGGTTGGCCCGGTTTGGCATCGGCCGCATTGCGCTGCAAATGCGGCGTAATAGCAGTGCGAGCGATTGTATGACGCTGCTGGCCAGCGGCAAAAACGCAGCGCAGCAGGCGTTTTTATATCCAGTTTCCGGCGCGACGACAATCGTGTTTTAGTGCAAAAATCGTGTCATTTAACCGACGCGAAAATAGCGAGTTTGGCGCAATCGGGCATGTTGTATCAGGCTGGCAAAGCACGGTG
>JBLHNV010000054.1:0-12067 GCA_047623125.1 Janthinobacterium sp.
CAATAATATTGCGCAAAAAATCGATCCGCAAGAAGGCTCGGTCTCCGTGCTGCGCTATGATGGCACGCTGCTGTTCGATACCGATCCGGACGCGCGCATCGGTTCGAACCAGCCTGAAATCGACCCCGATCTGCAGCGTAGCAAGGTCCAGCCAGGCAAGTTCGAGCGCACGTTCGGCGACCATCGCCCAACGCTGAGCGCGTTTCGCAGCTCGGAACGATACCCGTTCGTCGTGGTGACCCATATCGATCGCGCGCATGCATTGCAGCAATGGCAAAGCGCAGCAAACACTCAGCTTGTCATCGTGATTCCAGCCTTGCTGGTCATCAGCTTGCTGGCGATCGGCTATTACTTGCGTCAGTCTCAATTTGCCGCGCAGCAGCGCGAAGTCGAGCGTTTGCAAAGCATTAACGCGACGGTATTCGAGACCAGCACGCAAGCGATCATCATTACCGATCTGAACGCCATCATCATTTCGGTGAATCCCGCCTTCACCGTCATCACCGGCTACAGCGCGCAGGAAGTCATCGGCCACAATCCGCGTTTGCTGGCATCGGGCCTGCATGACAGCGAATTTTACCGGGACATGTGGAGCGCACTGCGCAAGGATGGCATATGGCGTGGCGACCTGATCAACCAGCACAAGGATGGCCGCCATTACGACGCCAGACTCACGCTGGCGATCGCGCGCGACAGCGATGGCTGGCCGCTGCATTTCATCGCCGACATCGCTGACATCACCGAGCGCAAGCAGGCAAAACTGGAAATGAAAGCGGCGCGCGAGCGCGAGATCGCCATCGCTTTCAACATTCAGCAAGCGCTGCTGATGGCCGATTTGCCGCAAGAACTCAACGGCGCCTGGATCACGTCGTATGTCGAACCTTCGCAAGGCTTGCATGGCGACTTCGTCGCCGTGTCGCAGCACACGACGACGCGCTTCAATGTATTGGTCGGCGATGTGATGGGCAAGGGCATCCATGCGGCGATGATCGGCGCTGGCGTCAAGAATACGTATTACCAGGTGCTGGCCGAGCTGATGTCCGAGGCCGAATCGACGCCCGATGCGGCGGCCATCGTCAATGCGCTGCACCGCAGGATCACGCCCAAGCTGATCGAGATGGATTGCTTCGTCACGCTGGCGCTGTATGTGTTCGATGCCAATGCCGGCACCGTGTCGGTGGTGAACGCCGGCCATACCGAAGGTTTGCTGGCGCGCGCCGGCTGCCACGGCATCGAGCGCATTTCAGGGGATAACATGCCGATCGGCGTGCTGCTGTCCGAGGTGTATCAGCAGCATGTGCTGAACATCGCCAATGACGATCAGCTGGTCATTTATTCGGATGGCATTTCGGAAACATGCAATGCGGACGGCGCCGAGTTCGGCGCCAACGGGATCGCCGCATGGCTTGGCCAAAGCAGCGATGCCAACTTGCCATCGGCGGCGGCGCTGCAATTGCTGCGCCTGCGCCTGAACAACTTTGCCAGCAACAAGCGCATCGTCGATGACAAGACGGTGCTGATTGTGCGCCTGCGCCCGGTGCGCCGCGGACCACGCAAGCTGGCATCAGCGCGCCGCAACGCCGACTACCTGACGCTGCCGCTGCGCCTCGATGCGCTACCGGCATTGCGCAGCTACATCGAACAAGCCAGCGCGCACTGGCCGCCCGCGGATGCCGAGGCGCTGCTGCTGGCCGTGTTTGAAACAGCCAGCAATGCGATCCGCCATACCCAATCGCCGTTGTCAGACAGTTGCCTGGCTTGCCGCATCACGAGCACGCCGGGCAAGCTCGACGTCGCCATGTATTACCTGGGCCCGCCGGTCGAAATCGATGCCGATGCCATGCCCGATTTTAGCGGCGCGTCCGATGGCGGTTTCGGCCTGTTCATCATCCGCAGCCTGGTTGAAAGCATCGACTACAGCGTGCCGCTGGAAGACATGGTGTGCGTGAGGCTGGTCAAGTACACCCTGGACCCCGTCGCCACCTGAGGCGTGACGCGCACATTGCATGGACTCACCCTGCAGAATCGGGCTGCAGGTTCAAGCTACAGGCAGAGCCTGGCCCGCGCTGCTTCGTATTCCTGCTTCAAGCGCTGCACCATGTCGGCCACGCTCGGCACATCCGTCATCAGCCCGACGCCCTGCCCGGCGCCCCAGATGTCGCGCCACGCCTTGGCACTGCTTGAGCCGAAATTCATCGCGCTTTTGTCCGCCTGCGGCAGCGCATCCGGGTCCATGCCCGCGTTGACGATCGATTTCTTCAGGTAATTGCCGTGCACGCCCGTAAACAAATTGGTATAGACGATATCGGCGGCAGCCGAATCGACGATGGCCTGACGATAGCTTTCCTCGACATTCGATTCCCGGGTCGCCAGCCAGCGCGAACCGATGTAAGCGAAGTCGGCGCCCATCGCTTGCGCAGCAAGGATCGCGTCGCCGCTGGCGATGGCCCCCGACAGCGCCACCGGGCCACTGAAAAAGCGCCGCACTTCGCCCACCAGCGCGAATGGCGACAGCGTGCCGGCATGACCGCCGGCGCCGCTGGCGACCAGAATCAAGCCATCGACGCCCGCTTCGAGCGATTTTTCAGCATGCCGGATCGAGATCACGTCATGCAGCACGATGCCGCCGTAGCTATGGATCGCGTCGAGCATTTCCTTGGGCGGCGCACGCAGCGATGAAATGATGATCGGCACCTTGTGCGCGACGCAGACTGCGATATCGTGCGCCAGCCTGTCGTTCGACTGATGCACGATCTGATTGACGGCAATCGGGCCGACTCGCGCATCCGGATGCTCGGCCTGGTAAGCCGCAAGTTCGGTTTCCAGATCGCTCAGCCAGGTGTCCAGCATCGCGGCCGGGCGCGCATTGAGCGCCGGGAATGAACCGACGATGCCAGCCTTGCACTGGGCCGCAACCAGCGCGGGACCGCTGGCGATGAACAGTGGCGAGCCGATGACCGGAAGAGAGAGATTTTGCAATGCAAAGGGTAATGCCATGATGAACTCGCAGTAAGAAGTTGATCGGAGTGACTATGGGCAATTATAAAGTAGAACGACCGTGCGAAATCTGGAAGCGGCGCTCTATTCGTTGAACAAAATGCCGTCGGCGCTGCGCGCGGCACCGGCGCGCAGCAAACCATCGACAGCCCACTGCGCCAGCTGTTGCGGGCTTTTTTGCAGGAAACGCCGGTTCGCATCGACCACCGCAGGAATCGCCGCCAGCAGCGCGCAAACGTCGGCCAGCGCCACTTGCTGGCGCTCCAGCAGCGTAAATTTGAGCAATACCTTGACCGCATTTTCAGCATTGCGCAGCGGATCGGTTTCCAGATAGGCCAGCCGCGCAAAAGCGCGCGCCAGCGCTTCCTTGACATCAAGGAAAGGTGCGCCGTGGCCGGGAATGACGAGGCGCACGTCGAGGCTGGCGATCAATTCCAGCGTCGCGCGCGCCTCGGCAAAGCCGGACTCGCCATCGAGCTCAGGAAAGATTACGCCAAAGCCGTTTTGCCACAGCGCATCAGCGGAAATAAGCAGGCGCTCTTGCGGGCAATGAAAAATCAAGGAATGCGGATCATGGCCGGGGGCGCCCAGCGCGTGCCATTCCAGATCGCCCAGGTTGAGCACATCACCGGGCGCAAGCAGCGCATCAAAGCCAAAGCGTGCGCATTGCTGGCCGGTGGCCTTGAAGCTGAGCGCATCGACATCCCAGCGGCGCACCTTGTCCGCTTCAGATACAGGAATCGCGGTGTGGCAACCGTAAAACGCTTGCAACGTCGCATTGCCGCCGCAGTGATCCGAATGCAGATGGGTATTGATCAGCCGGTCAAGCGGGCGCCCTTGCAGTGCGTGCTGCACCAGCGCCAGCGTTTGCGGTGCGTGCGACAGGTAGCCGCTATCGATCAGCGCGGTCGCATCGCGTCCGGTAAACAGCACATTGTTCGAAGACAGCCAACCGCGCTGCAAAACCTGAATCGAGTCTGGCAACTGCGCCGGAAAATGCGTCATCGAGCGCTCCTTCAAGTTATCGGTGTCATTCAAAATCGATCAGCTGCTCACGGCGCCGGATTTCAACCCACACCGCCAGCTTGGTCGCATCATCGGCGCTGCCCCATGCGACGATTTCATCGAGCGTGCGCAGGCAGCCCTGGCACAATTGGCTGCCCTGATCGATCTGGCACAGGCTGACGCAAGGCGAAGGGACGGGGCCGGAGTTCATGCCGGGCGGGGTATCAGCGGACATAAAATAGTGAATAAAAGAATCGAGCACCATTATGCCGCGAAATAGCGGACGGGTTGTGCCAACCTTTCAAATGCACATCGATGCACGCCAGATTATCAGAAAAACACGATCGAAATGTCACCGATAATAGCGGACGCGACCTTGACATTCGACGCGCCCACCCTATAATACCATCCATATAGATGGCATTTGGATGCCATATCAGGATCAGCGGAGACATATGAACAAGATGGAAATCAAGCCCAAGGTCAGCGAATCGGAAAAAATAACGATCAATCTGGGCCTGATCGATCTGGGCCAGGTCGATCTGCTGGTGCAGGAAGGGTTTTATTCGAACCGGACAGACTTGATCAGAACCGCGATCCGCAACCAGCTCAATACGCATGCCGATGTCGTCAAGCAGGCTGTGGCACGCAAGAGCCTGGTATTGGGCATGCAGCATTATTCGCGGGCCGATCTGGAAGCAGTCCAGGCTGCCGGCCAGCGCTTGCAAATCCAGGTGCTGGGCCTGGCGACCATCGCCAATGACGTTTCGGCGGAACTGGCGCTGGCGACGATCGAATCGGTTTTTGTTTTAGGCGCCTTGCATGCCAGCGCCGTCGTCAAAGCCGCCCTGGCAGGGCGGATTCATTAACGCGTTCAAACGTCGAGACGCTGCCAGGCAGACGCAGCGCACCGTTGAAGGAAGCCCATGAAGCTCAATTCCAGTATTTTTGCGCAGATGCAATCGACCATCGGGAAATGGCTGTCCACCGAGCGCGCCGGAACCGGCGTTGCAATCGGGCACGTGCTGGCCCGTTTGCGCGGCAAGCCGTTGCCGCCCGGCGCAACGCAGACGGCGGCGCCGGAACAGAATCGGGCACAAACACAAAATACGGCCCGTCCGAAAAAGGCCGCGCCTGGCGCCAATAGCGAGGCCGTACCCAACGCTGCGCCCGCCCGTCCGGCAACGACGCCGGCAGCGGCGCCCAAGCCGGCCAATCCACAAGAATTTGCGCAAGAATTCATGGCCCGCAGCGGCGTGCCCGACGTGCTGGGACTGCATCAACATCGCCGTACATCGGAACAAGAGGCGCCCGCGCCGAAAGATAGCGCACAGTTTTTGTTGCGCTCCTACAGCAATGCTGCCGGCACCCGCGACTACAAGCTGTATATTCCCGCCAACAGCGACGGCAAACCGATGCCGCTGCTGGTGATGTTGCACGGCTGCACGCAAAATCCGGACGACTTTGCCGCCGGCACCCAGATGAATGCGCTGGCAGAAGAGCGGCAGTGCCTGGTCGCGTATCCGGCGCAGGCAAAGAGCATCAATGCATCAAAATGCTGGAACTGGTTCAATGCGCTGGACCAGAAGCGCGACCAGGGAGAACCGTCGATCATCGCCGGCATCGCGCAGCAAATCATCAATGAATATGCGGTCGATCCGCGCCAGATCTTCGTGGCCGGCTTGTCCGCAGGCGGTGCGATGGCGGTCATCGTCGGCACGCTGTACCCGGAAATGTTTGCTGCCGTCGGCGTCCATTCCGGCTTGCCGTTCGCTGCGGCGCGCGACTTGCCATCGGCACTAGTTGCGATGCGGGCCGGTGCCAATCCGGTGCGCACCAGAAAGGACGGCGGCCTCCCGATCATCGTGTTCCATGGCGACCGAGATACCACAGTCCATCCACGCAATGGCGACGCGCTGATGGTGCAGGGCTTGAACAACCAGACCGGCGGCAAGGATGCGCCGGCCGCATCGGTGCATGAAGGCAATGTGCCGAACGGGCACCGCTATACGCAAACCACGCACACGCTGCAAGATGGCTCGCCGCTGGCCGAGCATTGGGTCATCCACGGCGCCGGACACGCCTGGTCCGGCGGTAGCGCACACGGCAGCTACACCGACGCCAAGGGCCCCGATGCGAGCCGCGAAATGATGCGTTTTTTTGAAACGGTGGGCTAACGGACGCGCTTCAGGGCGCCGGAAACCCCGGGCGCGGGGCATGGCGCCATACCAGCGGCACCTGCGAAACGAGTGCGCTGGTGCTGCCGGCGGCGCCGGCAAAACCAAGGTCATCCACTTGCATCGTTCACTTGCAACAAGTCAGTAGCATCATGCGATGCTGCTGATGCCAACTCGGGGCGGGATCCGGCCAGTGCAAGCTGAGCCTGCTGTTTATCGATATGCTGTTGCAGGCAAGTGCGACACCAGCAGGCGCTGCCCGGCCCGTCCGGCACTGTGACGACGGCCGGCAGCAACGTGCACCAGCACGCCTGATCCATGGCCCGCGCCGCGTCAGCCACGTCGACCATCGCGCAAGAAAACGGCGTACCGCAGCGGCTGCAAAGGCTCATTTTTCAGCCCGTTTGTCGCCGCCATCGGTGGCATCGGCGGGAAAGCTGCGCATCGCGCCACGCAGCAACGCCATCTGGCGCTCGAAGCGCGCGCAGGCGACACAGATACGCATGTGCAAGCGCATGCGGATGCGCTCGACGAGCGACAACTCACGGTCCATCCCTTCGGACGCCAGGCGGTGCACTTCCTTACATGTGGGCAAAATGCCCGTCGATTGTTTTTTCATGGTTCACATCCTTCGCCGCACAATGCGGTCATCGATGGTTTCACCCGGCAGGGCCAAACCAGTGCAAGTCCAGGCACTCGCGCAGCCGTAAGCGCGCCCGATACAGCAACACCCATGCATTGGACGAGCTGATCGCCAATTCCTTACAAATTTCATCGGTGTCCAGTTCGAGCCACTCGCGCATCATGAACACGCGGGCGGTCTTGGCCGGCAGCTTTTCCAGGCACATTTCGAGCACCTTGAAGAAATCCTTTTGATGCAACGTCTGCTCCGGATCGGCCCACTGGCGCGGCATCTCGACCGTGTGGCCATCGCGCGCGAACAGCGCGGCGATCGCGTCTTCCTCCGACTGCTCTTCGCGCGCGTCGATGGCCTGTTCGCGCGCGCCGCGGCGCAACTGGTCGATGATCTTGAACTTCAAGATGCCCGTCACATAAGTGCGCAACGACGAGCGGCCTTGATAACTGTCGGGCTTTTCAAGCACTGCCAGCAACGCATCCTGGACGGCATCTTCTGCCAGCGCCTGATTGCGCAGCTGTAATTGTGCAAAGCGCACCAGCAAGGGGCGCATCGCTTCAAGCTGACGGTACAGCGGTTCGGAGGCGTTCATTGGGGCACACTAACGGATCATCCATCAAAATACAACAGCATCACCTTTATAATGGTCACTAGAATCGGGATGTTCCCTGTAAAATCGCAAAAGTATCTTTTCCGGAATCGCCATGAACCAACTGACCAAAATGAACCTGGACATGACTGACGACCTGACCGCGGTGTCGCCGCAGATCAAGGCGCAGATTCTGGCCGAGGCGTTGCCCTATATCCGCAATTTTCACGGCAAGACCATCGTCATCAAATACGGCGGCAATGCGATGACCGACGAGCGCCTGAAGCACGGATTCGCGCGCGATGTCATCTTGCTCAAACTGGTCGGCATGAATCCGGTCGTGGTGCACGGCGGCGGACCGCAGATCGACAATGCGCTGAAAAAAATAGGCAAACAGGGCAGCTTTGTGCAAGGCATGCGCATCACCGATGAGGAAACGATGGAAGTCGTCGAATGGGTGCTCGGTGGCGAAGTCCAGCAAGACATCGTCATGCTGATCAATCACTACGGCGGCCAGGCAGTCGGTCTGACCGGCAAGGATGGCGGCTTGATCCGTGCGCGCAAGATGCAAATGCCGGACAAGGAAAAGCCAGGCCAGTTCCTCGACATCGGTTTCGTCGGCGAGATTGACGCAATCAACCCGGCCGTCGTCAAGGCGCTGCAGGACGATGCGTTCATTCCGATCATTTCGCCCATCGGCTTCGGCCAGGATGGCCAAGCTTACAACATCAATGCCGATGTCGTGGCGGGCAAGATCGCGGAAATCCTGAAAGCGGAAAAGCTGATCATGATGACCAACATCGCCGGCGTACAAGACAAGGACGGCAATCTGGTGACCGACCTGTCGGCGCGCGAGTTCGACGAGATGTTTGCCGACGGCACCATTTCGGGCGGCATGCTGCCGAAGATTTCATCGGCACTCGATGCCGCGAAGTCCGGCGTCAACACGGTGCACATTATCGATGGCCGCATCGAACATTCATTGTTGCTTGAAGTGTTGACCGAACAAGCTTTTGGCACTATGATCCGTTCGCACTGAAGTGAATGACGGCAATTTTTTGCAAGCCGTCATCGCCTCCCTGCCCTTGTAGCTCAGTGGTAGAGCACTCCCTTGGTAAGGGAGAGGTCACGTGTTCGATCCACGTCAAGGGCACCATTTCAGGCAATGGCACCATCCACATCTGTTCCCCCTCGCCCCTATGAACTCGTCAGCGCCCGTGTGGCTGTTCGACCTCGACAACACGCTGCACAACGCCTCGCACGCCATTTTTCCGGCGCTGAAGGCGAACATGAATACTTACATCGCCAACCTGCTGGGCGATGATACCCCGCCCGATGTAGTCAACGCGACCCGCATCAAGTACTGGCAACTGTACGGTGCAACGCTGCTGGGCATGGTCAAGCACCACGGCGTGCGGGCCGACCATTTCCTGCATCAGACCCACGCGTTTGATGACCTGGGCGCAATGATGCGGGCCGAGCGCGGCCTCGGACAATTGCTCAAACGCTTGCCCGGGCGCAAGATCTTGCTGACCAATGCGCCGCAACGCTATTCGCGCAACGTGCTGCGCCGGCTCGGCTTGCAGCGCCATTTTTCTCACCATATCGCGATCGAATCCATGCAAGTGCACCGCCAGCTGCGGCCCAAGCCGTCGAAGCTGATGCTGCAAAGACTGATGCGCAGGCAAGGCTTGACGGCGCGCCGCTGCATCCTGGTCGAGGATACGCTGGCCAATTTGCGCAGCGCCAAGGAGATCGGCATGGCCACGGTCTGGATCACGCAATATCTGGTTCAGCCCGTGCTGCACCGTCCGGCTTACGTCGATCTCAAGGTCAGATCGGTGCGGCATTTGCCGGCGCGTCTGCACAAGCTGGGGCGCGGCCCGCGCAAATAACTTCACATGATCCATTTCACATGACCCACGCATGCTTTGCATTGCTCGACGATGCCACTACAGAGTCGACCAACTCGCGCCTCTACCACGGCCACGCCGACACGCTGACATGCACCGACAGCGCCGCCTGGCCCGGCTTGCTGGACCAGATGCAGCAAGCGCTGGCGCGCGGCCAGCATGCACTGGTGCTGTGCACCTATGAACTTGGCCGGCACCTGCTGCGCATCGCCCCGGATCTGCCAGCGTCAAGCGCGCCGGTGCTGGCGCAGATCCTGTTATTCGATCACTGCCAGCGCCTGAGCAGAAGCGAGGTCAGCAGCTGGCTGGCCGCAGCGGGCGGTGACGCGGCGGCCGGTGACGCCGCGGCCGGCATCGCGCAAATCGCATCCGATGTCGATGCCAGCGACTTTGCCGATGCGCTGGCGCGGATCCGCACCTACATCGAAGCTGGCGACGCATATCAGGTCAATTACACGTACCGGCTGCACTTTGACGCGTTCGGCACGCTGCATGCGCTGTATGCGCGGCTGCGCGCGCGCCAGAGCGTGCCCTACGGCGCGCTGATCCAGCTGCCCGATGGCAGCGCGCTGCTGTCGCTATCACCTGAACTGTTGCTGCGCCACCGTTCGGGCGAACTGACGGCACAGCCGATGAAAGGCACCGCGCCGGCCGACTTGCCAGACATGGATGCGCAGCGCGCAGCCGCCCTGGCGGCAGATCCGAAAAACCGCGCCGAAAACCTGATGATCGTCGACTTGCTGCGTAACGACATCGGCCGCATCGCTGTCATCGGCTCGGTCGAAGTACCGGCGCTGTTCGAGGTGCAGCGCCATGGCGACGTACTGCAAATGACATCGACAGTGCGCGCCCGGTTGCGCGCCAACACCAGCCTGGCCGATATCTTTGACGCGCTGTATCCGTGCGGCTCGATCACCGGTGCGCCGAAGCGGCGCAGCATGGAAATCATCAATGAGCTTGAAACATCAGAGCGCGGCATCTACACCGGCGCGATCGGCTGGTTCGATGCCGCGCCGGCCGCTGGCAACCAAGGCGCGATCGGCGACTTTTGCCTTTCGGTGCCGATTCGCACGCTGGCGCTGGAGGCACCCGCCAATGGCGTGCGCAGCGGCCGCATGGGTATCGGCGCCGGCATCGTCCACGACAGCAATAGCGACGATGAATTTGCCGAATGCGCGCTGAAAGCGCGCTTCCTGACCGGCCTGGGCAACGACTTCGCCCTGTTCGAAACGATGTACGCGAGCCGACAGCATGGCGTGCGTCACATCGAGCGCCATTTGGCGCGGCTGTCGGCTTCGGCGCGCTACTTTGGCTACCCGTGCGATGTGGCGGCGCTCAAGCGCCAGCTCTTTGATGCTTGCGCCGCGCTGCCTGAAGCGGGACCGCACCGGATGCGACTGAGCCTCGACCAGTTTGGCGCCAGCGCGCAGCAAAGCGCGCCGCTGGCGGCCTTGATGCAAGCGGCGCATGAACCGATAAAACTGCTGCTCGCTGATGCCGCTGTAACGTCAAGCGACCTGTTCTTGCGCCACAAGACGACGCAGCGCGCGCGCTACGACGCGAGCTGGAAGCAAGCTGAAGCGCAAGGCGCTTTCGACATGCTGTTTTTCAACGAACGCGCTGAATTGACCGAAGGCGCGCGCAGCAATGTGTTCGTCAAGCTGGGCGGGCGCTGGTTCACGCCGCCGTTGTCGGCCGGCGTGCTGCCCGGCGTCATGCGCGGCGTGCTGCTGGAGGATCCGGCCTGGGCTGCGTGCGAAAAAATCCTGCCGCTGGCACTGCTGCAACAAGCTCAGGAGATCGTTGTCTGCAACGCGCTGCGAGGGACATTGGTGGCCACGATCATCGGCTGATGACCTGCCATGCCTTTCACTTTGCCAGCGCTGCCTCGATCCGGTCGACCAGCTGCCGGTCTTGCGGCGTGACTTTGCTCGGAAAATTGGCAACGACCTTGCCTTTGCTATCGATCAGGTACTTGTGGAAATTCCAGCCCGGCGCGGTGCCGGTAATCTTGATCAGGCTGGCAAACAGCGCATTCGGATGCGAGCCTGACACCACAGTCTTGGCCAGCATCGGAAATTTGACACCGTAGGTGTTGTAGCAAAAATCAGCGATCTCCTTGCTGCTGCCCGGCTCTTGCTGACCAAAATCGTTCGATGGAAAGCCCAGTACCACCAGTCCCCTGGCAGCGTATTTCGCGTGCAACGCTTCCAATCCTTCGTATTGCTGGGTATAACCGCAAAAACTGGCGGTATTAACCACCAGCACGACTTTGCCTGCGTACTGACAAAGATTTTGCGGCGTATTGTCTTGCAGTTTGTTGAACGTGTGCTTCAGGATGGGCGGGCAAGCCGCTGGCACTGGAGCCGGAGTCTGGGCCTGGGCCGGCACGGCGGCCAGCAAACCAAACGAAAAAGCGGCGGTAAACATCGTCTTGAACATGATTCTGGCCTGTTGCATGGGTTGAAAAAAGGTTGCCAGCGGGTCGCCATCAGGCTGCCTGATGCCGGCTAAATGACTTTCATTGCCGTCAGCTTCGCATCGGGCGGCGGAAAGCTCAGCTTCAGGCTTTCCAACGTTTCCAGCAGCACGCTGGCGATGACCAGGTTGCGCTGGGTCTTTGAATTGGCTGGCACCACGTACCACGGCGCATGATCGGCGTCGGTTGCACGGATCGCCTGTTCATAGGCGTGCTGGTACTCGTCCCACAATGTGCGCTGCGTGATGTCGCTGGCATCGAACTTCCACT
>JBLHNV010000055.1:0-12006 GCA_047623125.1 Janthinobacterium sp.
CCGATCAGGGCGGCCTCAATCTCGATCTCGGCTCGCATCGTCGCCAGCAGCGCGGGATCACAATAATACGAACAGCGGCGCTGCTGCGGCACATCCTGGCGCACCAGAGCGGTGAAACGCGCCATCATCTGGACGACTGCGGATTCGCCCGGCCACAGCGCTTCGATGCTTGACTGCAGCGGTTGCACCGGCTGCATGTTGGCGACGCACACTACCGTGGCGCCGACATCGCAGATCAGAAAGTCGGGCGTCGGCAGGGCCGGATCGCTCAGCAGAGGCAGCACCGCTTCCAGTGCGCGCCCGGTAACCCAGGCCAGGCTGATATCAGGATGTGTACTGACCATCCGGTAAAGTTGCTTGCGCTTGGCCGCTTGGCCGGCGAGGAAAGTGCCATCGAGGTCGGTGGCGAGCAATATCGTGTGGCGTGACACTGCAACTGGCAGTCTTGGCGTAAGTGGCATCGGTTCTCTCTGTCTGGTGCCAGCGCTGTCACGACCACAATGACGTGGCGCTGGCAGGAATGACCGTTGGTTGATCCTGGGCGGTAGTGGGGAATCGGAAATTCAAGCGCGGGTATTGCAATGCGGAAAAATGCTGAAAATACGCGTTCGATGAACGCGAACGCGCTTCAAAGATCTCTAAAGTATCAATGAAATAAGTATCTTTTGTCAAATGCAAGTCAAGCGTGCGGACCTCGCACAGCGTCTTTTCAGCGCGTCTTCGTGACCTTGCGCAACGACGGATGCTGGTCCGGATCAATGCCGTAGCGCACGGCCAGTTCGGCGCATGTCAGCTGCGCGATATGCGCCAGCAAGGCGGTGCGGGCCCAGCGCGCCTCGGGAAACGGCAGTGGCAATTGGGCGTCCGGCGTATGGGTTGATCCGATACCGACAAAGGGCACACCGCGCGCCAGCAGCGCGGCCATGACTGCCTGCTTGCTCTCCATCGGTTCGTCGGCGCCGGAAAAAAACACCACCCGATCAAGCGGGCCAGCCGCGGCAATCGGACCATGCAGATACTCGGCCATCGAATAACCGAACGCGGGAATACCGACGCTTTCCTGCATCTTTAACGCAGCATCGAGTGCGCCGCCGGACGACGGGCCGCGCGCCAGCCAGGTGACAGTGCGGGCGCCTTCCAGAAACACAGCGAGCTTGCCGGCCACGTCATCAAGGTCGATCTGCACCATGCAGGCGGCCGTCTGCTCGGCCGCCAGTTCGATGTCGTATCCGGCCAACGCCGCGGCGACGAACAATTGCGCAATCACGCTCTTGGTCGCGGGCACGGCCAGTTCCGGCCCGCAGCCGAGCCGGATTACATGGTGCGCCGGTTTCAGCAAGTGCGCATCAGGCGTTTCAGCGCCGGTCACCGCCACCACCAGCGCACCGCGCTCACGCAGCCATTCGGCGCTGGCGGCAACATCGGTCGAATTGCCCGAAAACGAAAATGCATACACGACGCTGTCGCTCCAGCTTGCGTCAGGCAGCTTTTGCGTCGTCAGCCAGGGCCGGAATTCGACCGGCTGGCGCCCCGTTTGCAGCGCGAACAGGTAACTGGCAAAGGTGCAGACATGACCCGAACTGCCGCGGCCGACCAGCACCGCATTTGGACGCGCAGCGACCAGTTGGCGGATGGCGTGCGCTTCGCGCTGCCAGCGCGCCGCTTCGGAACGCAAGACAACAGGCGCAAAACGCGCTTCCTTGGCCATATGGCTTTGTGCTATGTGATGCGGCATGGGGTGCCTCCTTGAAAAGGTAATCGGGGGAAGGTTATGTCAAATCGGTCAGACCGGTCTCCTAAGCTGGCGCCAGAATCGGGTTGGTGCGCCAATAGAATTCGCTCGGCACGCCGGTGTGCTGGCGCCCGGCGATGCGCGCACGCATGCCGTCGTCGTCGCCGAACAGCGCCGGAACCTGGCTCGCGTAGTGGCGTAGCAGCGCCATCTTGCCGTCGACATCGACCGGCACGACAAAATGCTTGCTGGGCGTGAGCTGCATGCGCGCCAGCGCCGCCAGCGGACCGTCCAGGTCGCCGCTGCCGATACTGGGGTCGGCCACATACGGAAAATCTTCATAAAACAGCAACGTGACCCCGCTGGCCGCCAGCCGTACCGCCACTTGCGCTACGATCTGGTGATCGACATGATTGCCGATGCCCATCGGACTAAGCAACAAGATGCTACCCAGGCCCAGGCACAGGCGGCGCAGCACCAGATACATCTCCTCAATATGCGCTATATCTTCGATGTGCGGCGAGATCCAGCGCTCGCGCTCGTTGCGGTAGATCAGCTTGCCGGTCAGCGGACTCCTGCGGTAGATGCCATCGGGAAAGCTCAAGTGCACGAAATCGGCATTGACCGAATGCATCGCAGCGATATCTTCGCGGCGCCGGTATTGCGGATTCACATGACCGCGGCGCAATTGCAGCTTGCCCATGCCGCCGGCCGCCAGCACGCGCGGCGTGCCGCAGCACGTGCTGACAACGAGCGTCGAGATGCGTCCCCGCAAGGCATGCAGCAAGCCGCCACAGCTGAGCGCGGCATCGTCCAGATGCGGCGACAAGATCACGACGCGCTCGAAGTCATCCCAGTCGTATTGGCCGAGCAAGGATTGCGTGCGTAATGGACGCAGCGGCAGCGGCGGCGCCGTCAAGGCGTTGCCGGCAACAAGCCGCCATAGCTGACTCTGGCCCGCGCCAACATCCGCGCGGCCAGCGACTCATTGCCCACCAGCGGATTGGCGGCCAGCGCAGCGACCAGCGCAGCATCATTTTCTGCGCTGGTCGCTATGGCGGCGCGCGCAGTGAGGCGCTGGTAGCGCTCCAGTTGCGCGGCAAGCTGATCGAACGACGCCGGCAACGGCGGCGCCGGCAACCGCTCAATACCGGCGCGCGACACCCGGACCCGGGTTTCGATGACGGTGTCGTCTTTGAATGCAGATGTCGCCCCCTGATTGGGCAAGTTCAGCACCAATTCGTGCGGCGTGCTTGAGCTCAAAGCCCTGATCACCGTTACGGCCAGGTCGCCGAAGCCGGCCGAGCCGCGATACATGCGCAAATCGGGTACCGCACGCTGCCCTTCTTCTTCAAAGTGCGCATAGTAGGCGGGCAGCGAGGCGGCGACGGCATCGCTGCGCGGCCCGACCCGCAGCGCCTGCTCGACAAAGGCCGCCGGATACAGATAGTACGGCAGGTAGGAATTGGGCCAGTAGCCGGCATTGGCGCGCGCCAGATCCAGCGAATAGCCGAAGCGCAGCTTGTGCTCGTCGTCATACTCGTCGGGTGCCACCAGGGCCGCAGCCAGGTCGGGCAGCGCCACGCCATCGATCAGCACATCGCTGTACCAGGTCGCATGGTTGAGGCCATTGCAGCGAAATGCATAATTCATGCTGCGCCCCAGCGCATGCGCCAGCGCCTGCAAGTCTTCATCGGACTGGTCGCACATGCCAATCACCTGCACGCCGCCGCGATCGAACAGCGCCTGGGTCACGATGTTGCTCGGATTGGTGTAGTTGAGAATGATCGCGCGCGGTGCCAGCCGTTCAACGATGGCGGCGACGCGCAGCGCTTCCGGCACCGAGCGCAAAGCATAGAAAAAGCCTCCGGGCCCGACAGTTTCCTGGCCCGGAATAGCAAATTCGAGCGGCAGCGTTTCATCAATGCGGCGCGCGGCCAGGCCGCCCGGTCGCGTCGAGTTAAGGATCAGGTCGGCGCCCTCGATCGCCGCTTCCAGCGAGTCGACCACCTCGACCTTGAATGTGCCGGCATTGCTGGCCATCGCTGCCGTCAGGCGACCGACGATGGCCAGACGCGTGGCGTCAATATCGTACAGGCGTACCGTTTTTAACGGCAATTCGGGCGCGTGCGCAATCAATGCCTGCAGCAGTCCCGGGGCGTAGGCGCTGCCACCGCCAAGTATGGTCAATGTTTCCATGTGATGTCCTTTCGCTGTTTCGCCATCTCGGTCAGAGATGTTCATAAATAGTCCTTGTGCTCTTGCTTACGTCAGAATTGCCATCTGAGCTCCTTGCGCTGGTGCGTTGCTCTGGTCAAGAGTTCCATGAACGCTGCTTCAAATCCGTCATCAGCGCGGGGTCAACGACCAGACCACCGACCTGGCTCAAAATGCGTGCCGCGGCACGGGTGCCGTGCTCCAGCGCGGCCTCAGGCGGCGCCCCACGCAGCAGCGCGGCGATCAAGCCGGCGCAAAAAGCATCACCGGCACCGGTAGTATCGACCGGCAAGGCCGACTGCGCAGCGCAAGCGGGCACGCGCAAGGCGGCGCCATCGAATGCTCCGAAGGCGCCGTTCGGCCCCTGTGTCACGACGACGCTGGCCGCTGCGCCAGCCAGCAGTTCAGGCGCGCGCAAGACGTCGCCGCAAGCGGCCAACGCTTCTTTTTCATTGAGCACCAGCAGATCCCAGGGCGCATTGCTGCGCTCGCGCAAGCGCGCCAGTTGCACCGGACTCCAACTGCCGCTGACCGAAATACGCGCGCCTTCGCTGCGCGCCTTTGCCAGCGGCGCGGCCAGGCGATCAGCTTCTTCGAGTCCCGGTACATGAACCCAGGCACTGGCGGGCAAGTGCTCAAGACTGGCCAGCACATCGAGTTCGGCGGTGCTGACGAACGAGCGGTCGCTGGCATTCGAAAACACCAGCGAAATGGCCGGATTGTCGGGTGCGGCCAAAGGCACGAGCGTGATGTTCAAGCGCCCGGCCAGCAATTGCACCGCCTGGTCCACGATGCCGCCGCCCATCGGTACGCACAGCGTGACCTGCAGTCCGAGCGCGGCAGCCACACTGGCTGTATTGAGAGCGCCGCCCAGCGCCAGGTGGATCCCTTCGACGAACAATTCTTCGCCCGCTGCCACAGGCTCATGGGGCGGAACGAAGACTTCGAAATAAGCCATGCCGACGACGACGAGATCGGTCATGCGCCAGCCTTCGGATCGCCGGCAGGCAAAGATTCAGACCAGGTTTCAAACCAGAACCCGCCCGGTAGCCGGGGCGACGACCGGGTCGAAAAGTGATGCTCAAAAATGCACATGCGGTTCTCCTTTGAACGGCCAATTGCACGGTAAAACTGCGGCACTCGTTAAAAGTAGGGTCGCCCATTAGCTGCTTTAAGTCAAGCAAACGGCCAAATTGAATTCATCGAGAAAGCGCTTTTTCAGCGAAAAAACCCCATTTTTTTGCCATTTTTACTATTTTTTGAGCGTTTTTTTGTGTATCGAAAAGCGCGCCGTAGCGCTTGCGCACGCCTTTTGGCCATATTGAAATGGCGATATCGGTTATGCTGGACGCTTGCACGCAATGGTATTTGGTCATTGCCAGGCAAAAATCTTCCGCAATCATCTTGCATAATCGTCGGATATCATCCTGGGTCATCGCGCGCAAAGATGACATTCAGGGCGTGCCAACTCTACCCAATGGAGAAGAACACCGATGAACAAAACCACGCTAACGCTCGTGCTGGTACTGCTGGTCGGCGCCGCGACCGGCGTCTATTTCTGGCAGCAAAGCAGCCCCCCTGCAGCCCCGCCGCAAGAACCGGCCAAGGTTGAGCTAGCAGTCACGGCGCCGGCCACAGCGGCTACACCAATCACACCCGCACCCGGTGCTGCGCCGGCATCGAACCACTACCCGGTTCCAGCCGGCGCCGACACCAAGGCACTGCCGGCGTTGAACGCAAGCGACCCGGCGCTATGGGATGCATTGAGCACGCTGCTGGGCCGGGCGCAGGTGCTGCAATTTTTCCGTGCCCAGGAAATCGTGCGCAATATCGTTGTGACGATCGATAACCTGCCGCGCCAGACGGCGGCAGCCAAACTGCTGCCGCTCAAGCCGGTAGCGGGCACATTGCGCACCGAGGAAATAGCCGGCAAACGCACCATCGCGCCCGCTAATGCGACCCGCTACGATCAATACGTACTCTTCGCCGACCAGCTCGATGCGAGGGCCGTGGTCAAGCTGTATATTGAGCATTATCCGCTGTTTCAGCGCGCTTACCAGGATCTCGGCTACCCGGATGCCTACTTCAACGACCGCCTGATAGCGGTCATCGATCACTTGCTGCAAGCGCCTGCCAGCGATGCACCGGCGGCACTCATCCAGCCGCACATCGTGTACAAGTTTGCCGATCCCCGACTGGAAGCGCGCTCGAGCGGGCACAAGATGCTGCTGCGCATGGGCAATGCGCATGCCAATCGCATCAAGTCAAAGCTGCGTGAAATACGCGCCGCGTTGATCGAACAGGCGCCACAGCAAGCGCTCTAGAGTGCACCATGCCGGCGTTTCACAGCGCCGCTCATGACAACTATGCAAAGCCGTGTGCCGTGTGCCGTGTGCCAACATCAGATCGCGCCAGCCATGGCGGCAAAGCTGTGGTGCGTTTTGTAGGATGCACTCCCGCCTGCCGCCACTCTTTTGTTTCACCTTCTGTCTGATCTAACCAATTTTGCGCTGGAATGCCAACCATGAAATTACGACGCTTTTTTTTCAACTTTTCTGCCGGCCTTTCCGTCATTCTCATGCTCGGTACGATGGCTAAGCCGGTCCAGGGCGCGCAGGCCGACGGGCACGGCGTCAAGCTGCGCGCCGAACTGCGCGCCGCATTCGCTGCCGCCGACAATGGATTACTGGAACCGGCTCAGGCTGACCGCTTCGCCGGCGCACCGGTCCATGCTTGGCTGCAAGCGGTCAATCTGCGCAAACAAATCAGTACGGTGGCACCGGAGCGGATGCAAACGGTGCTCGAAAGCATGGATCAGCAAGTGGCCGGCGCCTGGCTGCGCAGCACCTGGCTGAACGAACTGATCCGGCGCGAGGATTGGGCCAGCTTTCGCTCCGTCTACCGCGGCGGCGGCAATGCCGCATTGCGCTGCGCCAGCCTGCTTGCACGCATCAGCAGGCAAGCCGAGCAAGGCAGCTCGGACGCAGGCGCGCCAGACCCGGAGTGGGTCGCCGATGCCAGCAAGATCTGGCTGAACGGCAGTTCGCTGCCGACAGTTTGCGACGGTGTGCTGGCAAAATTGGACCAACTGGGCGCGCTCGGCGATGACATGCGCTGGCAGCGCTTCGATCTGGCAATCGATACTGGCGCAACAGGCGTGATGCGCGCGATCGCTGGCGGCATGAGCGCCGATGCGGCGCAACTGGCACTGTCTTACGCCGCCTATCTGGCCCAGCCGACCGATGCGTTGCCCGCATGGCCCAAAGCTGAGCATGAGCGCAACAGCAATGTCACCAGCGCCGCGCTGGTCCGGCTCGGCAGAGCTGATCCCGACCGTGCCCAGTTGCTGGCCGCGCAACTTCCCGCGGCCATGCTCAATGCCGAACAAAACGGACGCATCGCGTACCAGGTCGCGCTGTGGACCGTGGCATCCTATCTGCCGGCATCGGCGCAGCGCCTGAACGCGGTTCCCGCCTCGGCTTACGATGAACGCTTGCACGAATGGCGGGTGCGCGAGGCGATCAGCCGCGGCGACGATGCCAGCGCGCTGGTGGCGATCGAAAAAATGACAACGGCGCAGCAAAGCGATACGCGCTGGCAATACTTCAAAGCCCGCCTGCTCGAGCGCAGCGGACACGCCGAGCAGGCGCGCCCGTTCTATCAAAAAGCGGCCCGGAGCGCCAACTTTCACGGCTGGCTGGCGGCCGATCGTTTGCAGCAACCCTATCTGCTGTGCCCTTTGGAACCGGTCACGGAGGGGTTGATCAAGCAACGCGCAAGCGACGATGCCGGCTTGGCGCTGGCGCTCGATTTGTTCGCGCTCGGGCGTGCCGATCTGGCGGCGCGCGAATGGGCTGCGGCAACGAAGGCCATGTCTGCCAGCGAGCGCTACATTGCCGTCCAGATGGCGCTGCAAGAGGGCTGGTTCGACCGCTCGGTCGTCGGCATGACGGTAGCCAAAGAAGACCGGCATTATTACTCGCTGCGCTTTCCGGTGCACCACGCGGCCGACATACGCGCCCAATCGAAGCTCAACGGCCTCGATCCGGCATGGGTCGCCGCACAAACGCGGGCCGAAAGCAGCTTCATGCCCGATGCGCGTTCGGGCGCCGATGCGCGCGGTTTGATGCAATTGTTGCCGGGCACCGGCGCCCAGACCGCCAAGCGACTCGGCATACCATGGGAGGGCGACGAAAGCCTCTATGAGCCAGTCACCAATTTGCGTCTGGGAACGGCGTACATGCGCCAGATGCTGGATCGCTTTGGTGGTTTGCCTTACATGGCGATCGGTGCCTACAACGCCGGGCCGACGCCGGTCAGACGCTGGCGCGATGCGAGGGGCCAGCTGGAGCCGGATTTTTTCATCGAATCGATTCCTTACAAGGAAACGCGCGAATACGTCGCGCGCGTGCTCGCCTTCAGCGTGATCTACGACTGGCGCCTGAACGGCAATGCGGCGCCTTTGAGCGCACGCATGCTGGGCTTGACCGGCGGTGAAGCGGCCGCGCGCCGCCCGTTCACCTGCCCTGCACCGACCACGACCGAGCCAGCATTGGAAGCGGCGGATGATCAGGGAATGGACGAATGACGTCCGATCTGCAGAACACGCGCGCCTGGGTGCGCATGCCATCGGGCAAACGCCTCGACCTGCTGAACCCGTCGCCTTTGGACTGGGAAGATGCCGATCTGGCGCTGGGACTGGCCCGCACCTACCGCTGGGGCGGCCATTCGGCCTGGCCGCTGCCGCTGTCGGTGGCGCAACACTCGATCACGGTCATGTTACTACGGCGACAACACTCGATCGACCCGCTGCCGCCGATCATCGAACTGCGCGAATTGCTGCACGATGCCGAAGAAGGCTTGCTGGGATTCGATGCGATATCGGTCATCAAGCCTTTTTTGGGCGACGCTTTTCGCGCCCTGACATTGCGGCTTGAAGAAGCGGTGTTCCGGCGCTATGGTTTGCCGGCCTGGACCGACAAAGAGCATGTAGAGCACAAGCGCGCCGACCGCCTGGCCGCTGCCAGCGAAGCGGTCCATGTGGCCGGATGGTCGACCTGCGAAGTGCGCGAAACGTTGAAGATTGCAATCACGCCGCTCCTTGAAGACCCGCTGACACAGCACTATGGCGGACAGGCGTGGGAACCGTGGCCGCCGGCGCTCGCTTGCGAGCGCTTTCTCGCCGAACTGAACAGATTGAAGCGCCTCACCGGATAGCTGTCACGCCGGAGCGGGCCGGACTCAGCGCTGCGCAATGTGGAAAAAATCAACAGCGGCCATGATATTAATGGCGGCACACGGCGCAGGTGAACGCGTATGCTTGGCGTGAGCGTGGTCCTGAACATTGGCCTATACGTTGCGCCCAGCGCGGGCGCGGGCCCGATATCGACAGCCAACTCAAGCAAAATAAATGGAGTGGCGCGATAATGTCCCGATATATAAAGAGCAAGGGGTAGCATGAGCGCCAAAATGACAAAAGAATCATCAACACCACCAACCGTGTCAGAGACGGCAACCTCGGGCTGGCTGATAGATGATGATTTTCCCGATGCCGACCAGCAGTTTGACAGCGCCACCGAACCGTGGCGCATACTGATTATTGACGACGATGTCGACGTCCATGTCGTCACCAAGTTTTCGCTCAGCAATGCCTGCTTCATGGGGCGCCGACTCAGCTTCCTGCACGCCTACAGCGGGACCGAAGCGTTGGCCGTGCTGCGCAAGACGCCCGATATTGCGATGGTGCTGCTCGACGTCATCATGGAAACTGATGACGCCGGTCTGCGTGTCGTCAGGCAAATCCGCGATGAACTGGACAACAAGCTGGTACGCATCGTGCTGCGCACCGGGCAACCGGGCCTGGCGCTGGAACACAGCATCATCCTTGATTACAACATCAATGACTTCTGGTGCAAGACCGACCTGACCACGCGCAAATTGTTCACCACCGTCATCTCTTCGCTGCGCGCCTATGCCGACTTGCAAGCGGCCGAGCACAGTATCGTGGCGCTGCGCACGGCGCTGACGCAAAGCCGGCAGCTGCACAGCGCGCTGGAACAACACACGATGCTGCTGACGCTGAACCAGGATAGCAACATCGTCGATGCCGGGGTTGGCTTTTGCGCCGCCTTCGGCTACTTGCAAAGCGCGCTACTGGGGCGCGCCATACCCTGCCCGCCAGAACAACAAGAGCGCATCGCGCAAAAACTGGCGCAAGGTGACAGTTGGACTGGCGACCTGAGCTTGCAAACGAGCGATGGCAGTGCACAGCAGCTGTGCGCCACGTTCGTGCCGCTCGAAGGTGCAGATAACTTGGCATCTGGCAAGTGGCTCGTCATTGCAATAGCGCAACGCGTCGGTGCCGACGCCAGCTGACGTTGCCGCAGGGCTTGCGCGATCCCCGATTCCGACGCCAAGTGATGGATTTGTAAGCGTTTTTTCAGATATCCACAATGCCTGTGGATATCTTTGTGGATAAGTCCCTATTGACAGCCCCGAAAGCCAGTGTTTATGCGGGTTTCAATAAACTGCCCGTTCAACAGGCTAAAATAAAATCCAATCGAATCAATGACTTGAAAAGTCAAGCACGTCGTCAAAAATATATATTTGAATGCTATTTTTTTCACGCTTTATTTGTGCATAACTAAGCAGGTCTTTCCATTCCGGGTTCTTCCAAGGGGCGCGACCGCGCGCAGCATCAGTGCTTCACGCGCGGCAACTGCGGCGCAACTGCGGATGCAGCAGCACGCGCTCGATCACATCAGCGCCGACATTGTGCGACTTCAAGTATTCGATTGCGCATACCGTGCTGGAACGCGATTGCATCGAAATACCGCCATTCACGACACTTTTCTGGTCTTCATTGATGCGTTGCTCGAAAGGTTCGGCCATACCCCGCTCTGGTGGGCTGCTTGTCATCACGTCACGCTCCGAAGTTGGTTGATACACCAGCTTGGTACGCCAACGCGCCCAGCGATGTTGTCAGCACTGAGTATCGACCAATAGACGCCAAAGTCAATGTCGCCTTGGCATTGCGCGCCTCTCTATACAGCACACAGCCCGCCAGCCTGGCAAGCAAACCCATGGTCCGGGAATGGGGCATGGACAATGCTGCGCCGCAACGGCGATAATCAGGCGATGATTGATACCTCTGCGCCAGAGCGCCCCCAGCCATCGTCCAGAACCAATCTGTTCATCTCGTTTACGTGGCTCGCACTGCAAGGCTTCGGCGGCGTCGTGGCCGTCGTCCAGCGCGAACTGGTCGAACGCAAGCGCTGGTTGACGCAGGAAGAATTCATCGAAGAATGGGCCGTGGCCCAGATCATGCCCGGTCCGAACGTCATCAACCTGTCGTTGATGATAGGCGGACGCTACTTCGGATTGTCCGGCGCGCTGGCTGCGCTGGCCGGCTTGCTGGCGCTGCCGCTGATCATCGTGTTGCTGCTGGCATCGTTGTACTCGCATTTTTCGCACTACCCGGAACTGGCCGGCGCGCTGCGCGGCATGGCGGCAGTGGCCGCCGGACTGATCGCCGCCACCGGACTGAAGCTGGCATCGTCTCTGACAAGACATCCGCTGTCACTGCCGATCAACACCAGCTTGTGCCTGCTGGGCGTGGTGGCTGTCGCATGGCTGCGCTTGCCGCTGTTGTATGTCTTGTTTGGACTGGGCGGCATCGGCTGCGTGCTGACTTACCGCAAGCTGGTGCCATGAGCACGCAATTGATCCTCGGCTGGAGCGACTGGCTGTCGCTGTTTGGACATTATCTGATGCTATCGCTGATGTCGATCGGCGGCGCCATTTCGACGACGCCGGAAATGCATCGCTTGCTGGTCGAGCAGCACCAATGGCTGACGCAGGCGCAATTCAACGAATCGATCGCGATCGCGCAAGCGGCGCCCGGACCGAACGTGTTGTTCGTGGCATTGATAGGCTGGAATGTCGGACAAAACGCTGGCAGCACGCTAGCGTCGTTGCTGGGCGTGTGCGTGACGATGGTGGGCATCATGTTGCCCAGCACCACGCTGACCTATCTGGCCGCGCAGTGGGGCCACAAA
>JBLHNV010000056.1:0-11967 GCA_047623125.1 Janthinobacterium sp.
GTTGCCAGAATCGGTGACCAGCTTGCTGCAAGCGGCCAATATTCCGCAGAGCGCGATCGGAGCGATCGTGCTGCGCGGCGACAGCACGCTGTTGTCGCACCGCGCCGAGACCAGCATGCAGCCGGCCTCGACGATGAAACTGGTGACCACCATCGTCGCGCTGGAGCAACTCGGGCCAGCCTTTCGCGCGCGCACCGAATTGCGCACCAGTGCCGACCTGGTCAATGGCGTGCTGAAGGGCGACCTGATCTTGCGCGGTGGCGCCGATCCCGACTTCGATGACCGCGCGCTGCAACAGATGCTGCAAGCACTGCGCAAGCAGGGCATCCGCAAAATCGACGGCGACCTGATCCTCGATCGCCAGTTGTTCCAGCCGGCGCGCCCGGATCTGGGGATAGTGCCTTTCGATGACTCACCCGAATCGCGCTACAACGTGATTCCGGATGCCTTGCTGCTCAATACCAATTTGCTGCACATCGACGTCAAGTCCACTGCCAGTCAATTGAACCTGAGCATGATGCCGCAGCTGGACAACGTGACGCTGGGCGCCGACATGACGCTGGGCGCCGAAGATTGCGCCAGATGGGCCGGTGGCTGGGACACGCCCGACTATGTGCGCGCTGACAATGGCAAGATCCGCATCCGCTTGCACGGCAGCTTCCCGAAAAATTGCATGCAATCGGCCAGCGTCAACTTGCTGGACCGCAACGATTACGCCGACCGCTTGTTCCGGGCCAGCTGGCGCCAGTTGGGAGGATCGTTCAAGGGGTCCGTGCGCGAGGCACATCCGCTGCACCAGATGGATGAGGTAAGCGCAGCGCGCGCGGTGGCGGTGGCAGTGGCGGTGGAGGAGGAGGCAGACGAGGCGGAAGAGGCAGACGAGGTTGACGCGACGAACCCGTTGGCCGGCACACGCTTGCTGACCGAGCACGTGTCGCGCGCATTGCCGGAAGTACTGCGCGACATCAACAAATCGTCCGACAATACGCTGGCGCGCACGCTCTACCTGAGCCTGGGCAGCCTGGCCTACGACCCGGTGCTCGGCAGCCGCCCGCTGCCGGTCGTCGCCAATACCGCGCTGCGTTCGGATCTGATGGTGCGCCAGTGGCTGCAGCGCCACAACATCGCCGATGCCGGTCTGGTGCTCGATAATGGCTCCGGCCTGTCGCGCACAGCGCGCATCCGAGCCGATCAGATGGCGGCCCTGTTGCAGGCGGCCAGCCGCAGCCAGTGGGCGCCTGAATTTCTGTCGAGCCTGCCAATCGTCGCGCTCGACGGCACGATGCGCAAACGGCTGCTCGCCAGCCCCGCCGCAGCGCGCGCGCGCATCAAGACCGGCACCTTGAAAAATGTGGTCGCGATCGCCGGTTATGTACAAGATGGCAATGGCCAGCCATGCGTCGTGGTGGCGATGATCAACCATGAACTGGCCGGCAGCATCAGCGGCCGCGCCGTGCTCGACGCGCTGATCGATTGGGTCGCCAGTTCGACGCTGTAATTCGACGCTGCGATACGGCCTCAGGCGCCGTCCGGCCCCCACTCGCACCAGAAATCGGGCAGTTCGACGCGATAGAGGATCGCAGCGCGCGGTTCGGACAGGGTTTCGATCCGGGATTGCAGGCGTTCCTGCATCGATGCAGGCAGCCACGCGCTGACATTGGCGAGCATGTCGGTCATCTGTCTTCCAGGGCCAAATCCGAGCGGGGACAGGCGCCGCACCTTTTCCCAGCAGGCGGGAGGCTGCCGGACGGTCACTGCGTTATTGCCCCAATCCATCGTTTCACCATCGAGGATGGCAAAGGCGGCCACTGCCGGGGCGCGATGATCTTCCTTTTTTTGTGCCCGATGCGGCATCTCGCCAATCAAATGAAACTGGCGGCCCAGAGCCGGATCCTGATTCAGGATCGAATAAACCCCCGCCATGTTTTGATTGTTGATCGAACCGATGATCTGGACGCCCGGATTGGCAACGGCAAAAGCAACCCCGGCCTTGCTGTTGCTGGTAAACACACGCCAAGCCTGCTGTTCCAACCCGGCCAGCAACAGCCCGCCCGCGAGCGTCACAATCAATAACACAAGCCGCGGCCCCCGCGCCAGCCTGGCAAGCTGAAACCCGGCGATCAACGCCATCGGCGCCAGCAACAGCGTCAGGTAATTTGGCTGCTTCATCACCAATTTGAGCGGCGCCAGCGACACCGGCATGAAGGAAAGCACGACCAGCAGCGAGAGCAGCCAGAAAGCGACGTAATAAACGCCGCGCTCGGCTGTGGCCAATGGCCTGCGCCTCAGAAAAATGGCACATAGCGCAGCCGTGACGATCAGGCCGCTCAACCAGACATGCTTGATGTCGATCAACAGATACTTAAAGTAATACCAGGCATCGTCCTCGAAATACCAGGCCTTGTCATCGAGGACATTTGCGCCCTGGACATGGCTCTGATTCAAATGGTGCATGACCACCTTGAACGCATGCAAAGGATCGCCCGCGACAAACGCCATCAGCGCAAAATGTGCGCACAACATGACCAGGCCGCCGCCGATGACGAGCGCCCAGCGCGGCTCGAACTTGCGCCAGATGAGCGGATAAATGAAAAAGGCGAGCAGCGTCACAACCGCGCCTTCCTTGCTCCAGAAAACCAGGCCCATCGCAATGCCAGTAAAAAAATACAGCGCAAAGGAACGGTATTTTTCTGCGAAGTAAAAAAGCACGAAGCTCAGCGTCAGAAAAAAAGAAACTACCGAATCGGCGTGAATGCGGGTCGCGACCGCCACATGCAGCGGCATCGCCAGCAAGATCAATGCCGCGTACAGCGCGGCGCGGCGGCCCCACAAACTCAGCGCCAGCAGATACACGGCCGCGATCTCGGCGATCGAGCACAGCAAGGGCCACAAGATGGCGGCGTTCAAGTTAATGCCGAACCAATGGATCAGCAAGCCGGCGGGGATGTTGAAGCCGTAGCGCAATGACCCGCTATAGTTGGCGCTGGCCCAGTCGCCCTCGGAAATTTGCACGGCGCGACTCAGATACACCAGATCGTCGGAACCAAAGACGCCATTCAAAAACAGGAACCGGATGCCGACCGCCGCCGTCAGCAATGCAGCGAGGAGCAGCCACTCGCGCAGCTCAAACCAGGTGACATTGATGTGAATTTTCGCAGTGGTGACAGTCATTTGCATGGAAATCTCCTGGTGACATGAAGCGCTGCATCAAGCTCGCTGGCCCCGACTCGCCGGATCAGCCAGCCTGGTCGCAGCTGCCTGCATGCTTGCCATGCAATTGCCGCCGGGATGCATCGATGTACTTTTTCATACTATGCAAACCATTCCTCAGCAAATTTGCGCTGTCTCAAGCCGACCTCATGCAACTAATTTTCATTCACGATGTTGACGATTTCCAGTGCCTGCGGTGCGCGATACTGCATCACACCAGTGCGGACAAGGCCAGCAGCAGCGTGATGCCGGCGATCGGGGCCACGCACTCCTTGGTCAACGGGGGGGGCGCCGCGCGCTTGAAGCGGCGTACTTGCCAAAGGTACAGAAGCGCACCAACGCGCCGATCAGCAAGCCAGTCACCGAATTGCCGCCCAGTGGCAACAGGTCGTTCCGGAAGGTCTTGGGCGCGAAGAAGACGTCGGCCCAGTTACCCAGCAACATCAACACCAGCGGCAGCAAACTGGCCGTGGCCGGCGTCACCGATCTGGCCGCGGCGGCCTGGATCGCTGCGCGTTTGGCAACGATCACAGCGCCGCGCTGTACGATCGGCCAGCCACGCAATCACTCCTGCAACAATATGCCGTCAGGGGTCGGCAACGGCGTCGAAACCGGCACGAACACGGGCATGGTCGTCAATACCGGCGCCGGCAAGGGCGGAGGTCCGGCTTGCGCCGGACTGGTCAGCACATACAACAGCGCCGCCGTTTCGGCATCGGGCTTGCCATCGAACACCGCTTGCCGGTACTTCATCTGGAACGCGATGATCACGTTATGGGTTGCGGCATCGAACTCGCCCGTGTGCGGTACCGTGTAGCCGTGGCGCTCCAGCCTTTGCTGGAACCAGGCCAGGTCGGGCAATTGCTGCTCGAACACGGTGCGCGCGCCAGCCACACGGCCCGCATCGGGCCACGTGACCAGGCCCGCAGCAGCGAGTTGCGGCCACGGAAACAACGGCCCCGGATCGCTCTTGCGCTGCGGCGCGATGTCGCTGTGCGCCAGTATGTCGTCAGGATTGACGCCGTGGCGCGCAACGATATCCTTGAGCAGCACGATCAACTGGTCGATCTGCGCTTGCGGGAACGGATACCAGCGCCGCCCTTGCGGCGTGTCCGTGTAGCCCGGATTGACGATCTCGATGCCGATCGAGCTGCTGTTCAGGTTGGAATAGCTCTTCCAGTTGCTGACGCCGGCATGATAGGCGCGCTGCGATTCGTCGACCAGCACATAGCTGAACGGCGGCACGGTATCGGTCAGCAGGTAGTGGCTGCTGACTTGCCGCTGCGTCAATATCTTGATCGAACTCGGCAAATTACTGACCGTGTAATGGATCACGATGAACTTGACGCGGCTGCTCTGGCCAACCGCGCTCAAACTATGGTCGAGGCGCGGCCCCGGGCCGGCGCAACCGGCCAGCAGCGCCGCCAGCACGGCCAGGATCAATCCGGGCCGACGGCGCCGCATGACTGGCCGGGAAACGGGACCATGCGCCATGCTAAATGCACTGCCAGGCATCAAATGCCGCCCATGCACAAATACTTGATGACCAGGTAATCGTCCATGCCGATGCTCGAACCTTCGCGGCCCAGACCCGATTGCTTGACGCCGCCGAACGGCGCAACTTCATTCGAGATCAGGCCGGTATTGATGCCAACCATGCCGGACTCCAGCGCTTCGGCCACGCGCCAGATGCGGCCGATGTCGCGCGAATAGAAATAGCTGGCCAGGCCGAATTCGGTATCGTTCGCCATCGCGATGACTTCATCGTCGGTCTTGAAGCGAAACAGCGGCGCCAGCGGGCCAAAGGTTTCTTCCTGCGCTACCTGCATGTCAGGCGTCACATCGGCGATCACGGTCGGCTCGAAGAACGACTGTCCCAGCGCGTGCCGTTTGCCACCGGCCAGCAGACGGGCGCCCTTGGCCAGTGCATCACTGATGTGCTGCTCGACCTTGGCCACCGCCTTGGCATCGATCAGCGGTCCTTGCGTGACGCCTTCGTCGATACCGTTGCCGACCTTCAGCTTGGCCACCGCGGCAACCAGTTTTTCGGCGAACGCATCGTAGATGCCTTCCTGCACGTAGATCCGGTTCGCGCATACGCACGTCTGACCCGCATTGCGATACTTCGACATCATCGCGCCTTCGACGGCGGCATCGAGGTCGGCATCGTCGAACACGATGAAGGGGGCATTGCCGCCCAACTCCAGCGACAGCTTCTTGATCGTCGGTGCGCTTTGCGCCATCAGCAGACGGCCCACTGCGGTCGAACCGGTGAAGGTCAGTTTACGCACGATGGGATTGCTGGTCATTTCGCCGCCAATCTCACGCGAAGAACCGGTGATTACGCTGAAAATGCCAGCCGGTATCCCGGCCCGCTCACCCAGCACGGCCAGGGCCAGCGCCGAAAATGGCGTCGCTTCGGCCGGTTTGACGACCATCGGGCAGCCAGCGGCCAACGCCGGACCGGCCTTGCGCGTGATCATCGCCGCTGGAAAATTCCACGGCGTGATCGCTGCGCATACGCCGATCGGCTCCTTCGTGACGACCAGACGCCGGTCCGGCCACGGCGATTGCAATGTCGATCCGGCAACCCGCTTGCCCTCTTCAGCAAACCATTCGAGGAACGACGCCGCATACACCACTTCGCCCTTGGCTTCGCTCAGGGGCTTGCCTTGCTCGGCCGTCATCAGCAAACCCAGGTCGTCGACGTTGGCCAGCATCAGGTCGTTCCACTTGCGCAAGATGCTGCTGCGCTCCTTGGCGCTTTTCTTGCGCCAGGCAGGCCACGCAGCGTTGGCGGCGGCGATAGCGCGCTGCGCCTCATGCGCCCCCATGTTCGGTACCGTACCGATGGCGGCGCCAGTGGCAGGATTGGTCACATCGATCGTCGTGCCATCATCGGCATCGCACCAGCGGCCATCCAGGTACGCCTGTTGGCGCAGCAGTGTCGGGTCTTTCAAATGCAGCATCGTGGACTCCATATCATGAGGGTTAAAATTTTGCGGCTGCCTTATTGCGACCACGCAACCATTCCAGCACCAGCAACAGACAAGTCGAAAAGATGATCAGTATGGTCGCTAGCGCGGCAATTGTCGGACTAATATTTTCGCGGATGCCGGTAAACATCTGGCGCGGCAGCGTCGTCTGGCTTGGGCCGGCCACAAATAGCGTAACGACGACTTCATCAAACGACGTCGCAAAGGCGAACAATGCCCCCGAAATCAGCCCCGGCGCGATCACCGGCAGCGTGATCCGAAAAAAAGTCGTCAATGGACTCGCGCCCAGACTCTGGCTGGCCCGTACCAGATTATGGTTGAAACCTTGCAATGTGGCCAATACGGTAGTCACCACGAATGGCGCGCCCAGCGCCGCATGCACCAGAATCAGTCCGGTATAACTGTCGGACAAGCCGATTTGCGCAAAAAAAATGTAGACGCCGACCCCGACCACGACCGCTGGCACCACCATCGGAGAGATCAGGATCGCCATCAGCAAGCCCTTGCACGGGAACTCGGCCTTGTTCAAGCCGATCGCCGCCATCGTGCCCAGCACCGTTGCGATCAGGGTTGCCAGCGGCGCAACGATGAAGCTGTTCTTCGCGGCGCGCATCCAGGCGTCCGATGCGAACAGGTTTTCATACCAGCGCAGCGAGTAGCCGGGCATCGGATAGGATAGAAAAGTGCTGTCCGAAAACGAGAGTGGAATGATCACCAGGATCGGCAACACCAGAAAGATCAGCGCCAGTACATTAAAGCCGCGCAAAAAAAAGAACCAGATGCGCTCGACTTGCGACATATACGGAGGAAACAAAGGCAGGGAAGTTTTCAATGCAAGATTCCGATCACATGCTGACAGTATTGTTGGTGAAGCGCCGGTACACGCCATACAGCACCAGCGTCGCGGCAAACAGCAAAGCACCAAGCGCGCAAGCCATGCCCCAGTTCAACGTCACGTTGATGAAGTAAGCCACGTAATAACTGACCATTTGCTCGTTCGGCCCGCCCAGCAAGGCTGGCGTGATGTAGTAACCAAGCGCAATAATAAATACCAGCAAACTGCCGGCGCCGATACCGGGGAAGGTTTGCGGCACATACACGCGCCAGAACGCACCGAACGGATGGCTGCCGAGCGAGATCGCAGCGCGCATGTAGGTCGGCGGTATCGATTTCATCACGCTATACAAGGGCAGGATCATGAAAGGCAGCATGATATGGGTCATCGAAATATAGACGCCGATGCGGTTGAACAGCAACTCCAGCGGCGCATGCGTAATACCTACCGCCATCAGCGCCGAATTGACCAGTCCTTCCGATTGCAGCAATACGATCCACGAGGCGACCCGCACCAGGATCGAGGTCCAAAATGGAATCAGGATCAGGATCATGAACAGATGCGAACGCCGCTCCGGCATCGTCGAAATCCAGTAAGCCAGCGGATAGCCGATCGCCAGGCAACACAAGGTCGAAATCAGGCTGATCAGAAAAGTGCGGCCGAAAATTTCCTGGTAAGCCGATTCGTCCGCCGGTTTTTTCTCTATTGCACCCAGGCTGTCCTGGCGCAAGTCGAGCGAGGCCAGCAGGTAATAGGGAGAATACTGCGAGCCATTCTTGGCGATCACGCGCCAGTATTCTGGCTCGCCCCAATGCGCATCGAGTTCGATCAACGCCTGCTTCATGCCGCCGGCGGGTATGGCATTGCCATCGGCGTCTTGCAGCGGCATCGCGCGCGTCGTCTTCATGATCACCGAGCGGGCGCCAGGAATTTCACGGTTGATGCGGCGTGCCATCATGGCAGCACTGTTTTCTTTCCTGGCCAGCGTCAAGTCTTGCGCCAGTGCGATGAAAGCGCCATCGGCAGGTACCTTTTGATGATCCCAATCGGCGAGCGCTTTGATTGTGTGCGGCAAGGTCGTGGCCACTTCCGGGTTGTCGATGGCGCGCGCCAGCAAGACGCCGATAGGCACCACGAACGTGATCATCAGGAAGATCGCCAGCGGCGCGATCAGCGCCAATGCCATGCTGCGCTTGCGCATTTGCGCACGCCCCAGATCGTGCTTGAGCTGGGTAGCCGATGGCAAGGATGGCGATCGCGATGCAGGGTGCGGCGCACGACCGGATGCGATGGAAGTCATGATCGTTTCAATCCGTGAAAAGTTAAACAATAGCGGTGAAAAAAGCGCCTGATGACAGCCTCAGGCAATGCGCGCCGCGTACACCTGTGCACGTGGCGCGCACCCTGCTTACTGGATGAACCAGGCAGTAAAGCGCTGTTCCAGATCTTCGCCGTGGTCGGTCCAGAACTTCAGGTCGCTGCCGATGGCATTTTTCATGTTGGCGCTTGCGGTCGGCAAACTGGCCAGCGTCTTGGCGTCGAGCAAAGGCAAGGCGGTACGGTTGACCGGGCCGTAGGCGATCTTTTCTGCATAGTTCTTCTGGGCTTGCAACGAGCTGCTGTAAGCGATGAATTTCTCAGCCAGCGCCTTGTTCGGCGCGCCCTTCGGAATCACCCAGTAATCCAGATCGAAGATGCTGCCGGACCAGACGATCTGCAAATTGCGCCCTTCACGCCGGGCCGAATCGATGCGCCCGTTGTAAGCGGTCGTCATCACGACATCGCCAGCCACCAGGAATTGGGGCGGCTGCGCACCGGCTTCCCACCACTGGATGTTCGGTTTCAGCTGATCAAGCTTCTTGAATGCGCGCTCGACGCCAGCCTTGGTGCCAAGTACTTTGTAGACATCGTTGTTTGGCACACCATCGGCCATCAAGGCAAATTCGAGGTTGTAGCGGGCGCCCTTGCGCATGCTGCGCTTGCCGGGAAACTTGGCCACGTTCCAGAAATCGGCCCAGCCAGTGGGGGCAGTATTGAGCTTGTCGGCGTTGTAGGCCAGCGCGGTGGACCAGACGAAAGTGCCGATACCGCATTCATGGATCGCTTCCGGCATGAAGTCGGCTTTCTTGCCGATCTTGCTGAAATCGATTTTTTCCAGCAAGCCTTCCTCGCAGGCGCGCCCCAAATCGCCAGCTTCGAGCTCGACTGCGTCCCAGCTGACGCTGTTGGTTTCGACCATCGCCTTGATCTTGGCCAGTCCGCCGTTATACGCAACTGCCACCACCTTGCTGCCGCTGGATTTTTCAAACGGTTCGATATAAGCCGCTTTTTGCGCATTGCCATTGGCGCCGCCAAAATTGACGACCGTCAGGTCGGCTGCATTGACCTGCGCACCGAGGAAGGCGAGCAAGGCGAACGAGAGGGGGATTTTCAGTGACATCATGGTGAATCCTGTTGATTGGTTGGGTGGAGGTGCGGGTGGGGCAAGATGAAAACTAGGCAAAAATACGCAAGCGCTCGGGCGTCAAATCGAGCGCGACCATTTTGCCCTCGGCCAGTCCGGTCAGCGCCGGATCGCCCAGCATCAGCTTGATGAAGCAATCGTCCTGGCCAGCCAGCGCACAGCGCACTCGCACGTGATCGCCAAAATAAATCAAGCCGCTCACGCGTGCGCTGAGCACATTGGCATGGGACGCGCTCGCATCCAGCGTGCCAAGACCGATCCGTTCGGGCCGGATGCAGGCGACTGCGGCTTGTCCGGCATGTGCGGCATTGACATTGGTGCCGACCAGCAAGGAGCCGTCCGGCAAGCGCACGGCGGCTTGCCGGTCGGACACCGATTCGAGTGTCCCGACAAAGCGATTGTTGTCGCCGATGAAGCTGGCCACGAACTGGTTTTCCGGATATTCGTACAAATGTTCGACCACTGCCAACTGCTGGATGATGCCCTGGTCAAACACGGCGACCCGGTCCGACATCGTCAACGCTTCGCTCTGATCGTGCGTCACATAGACGAAGGTAATGCCGAGTCGCTGGTGCAAGGCCTTCAATTCGAGCTGCATGTGTTCGCGCAATTGCTTGTCGAGCGCGCCCAGCGGCTCGTCCATCAGCACCAGCTTCGGATCGAACACCAGAGCGCGCGCCAGCGCGATGCGCTGCTGCTGACCGCCCGAAAGCTGGGCCGGATAGCGATCGGCGAACGCGTTCATCTGCACCATGTCGAGCGCTTTCTTCACCTTTTCGATGCGCTCATGGGAGGCCATCTTGCGTACTTGCAAGGGATAGGCGACGTTCTGACCCACCGTCATGTGCGGAAACAGCGCGTAATTCTGGAACACCATGCCAATGTTGCGCTTGTGCGGCGGCACCTTGTTGAGCAACTGCCCGTCGAGCCTGATGGTGCCGCCGGTCGGAAATTCGAAGCCGGCCAGCATCATCAGGCAAGTGGTCTTGCCTGAACCTGAAGGCCCCAGCAAGGTCAGGAATTCACCCCGCTCGATCTCCAGATTGAGGTTCTTGACCACCAGATTTTCACCGTCGTAGGTTTTCTGTACACCCTCGAACGACACCAGCGTATCTCTTGCATTGCTCTTCGCATCGGGCTGCGCGCCATCGCGCGCTTCATCCAATACGGAATTTTCCTGATTCAACATTGTGTCTCCATGACGCCAAAAATTGCTGAGGTGTTCGATAAAATTTTTAATCAAGTTTCACAAATAAACGGGCATTTTTTGCACCGCAGTTCCACTCGAAAATGCCACCTTGGCTTGCATGTAGATGTACCTGCAAAATGCGTGCCTGGTATTATTCAATGATCCCAGGCAAGGCTGCGACCCCAATCTCATTATTACAACAAATTGATTCGAATCCATCCCCCGGCGAGGTCATTTTTGGTGCAAGCCGGGCCACAATAGCGGCTCGGCTTGCGCTCGAAAAACCGCTTCGAGCGCAAGAATGGAAGGTCAAGAGGGGCATGTTGCGCCGGAATCGACGCTGGAAAGTGACTTGCCTGGTGCTGGCGAGTGCCGGGCAAGCCGGCGCTGAAATAGGATGTCGCGCATTGGTTTTGTCTCCATTTTTATCAAAAAACCAGGGCGGCAATTCGGATTGCTCTATCCCCCGGTTTCTTTTTTACCGTACTTCAAGCGTTCAAGCTTGTATCGCTTGCACCAGTTTGTCCAAGCCTTCCTGGAACACGTCGGCTTCGATCGTGAGCGGCATCAGGAAGCGGATCACGTTGTAATGCACGCCACAGCTGAGCAAGACCAGACCCAATTCCAGTGCCTTCGCCTGCACTTTTTTGGTGAATTCAGGATGCGGCAACTGGCTTTCCGGATGATGAAATTCGACCGCAATCATCGCGCCGAGGCCGCGCACATCGCTGATTTCAGGGATGCTGGAACGCAGTCCATCTAACGTCTGGCGCAATTGCGCGCCCAATACATTGGCACGCGCAATCAAACCTTCTTCCTCGATGACGTCGATCACCGCCAGCGCCGCGGCCACCGCCAGCGGATTGCCGGCGTAAGTGCCGCCCAGTCCGCCCGGATTTGCCGCATCCATGATCTCGGCGCGGCCGGTCAGCGCCGACAGCGGAAAGCCGCCGGCCAGACTTTTTGCCATCAGCACCATGTCGGGCACGACATCGCAATGCTCGATCGCAAACATCTTGCCGGTGCGGGCAAAGCCGCTTTGCACTTCATCGACTACCAGCAAAATCCCGTGCAAGTCGCAGATCGCGCGCAATTTTTGCAGCAATTCCGGCGCCGCCGGGTAGAAACCACCTTCGCCCTGGACTGGCTCGATGACGATCGCGGCGACCCGCTGCGGATCGATGTCAGCCTTGAACAGACGATCGAGCGCCGTCAGCGACTCTTGCACGCTGATGCCATGCAGTTCGACTGGAAACGGAATGTGGTAAACGTC
>JBLHNV010000057.1:0-11906 GCA_047623125.1 Janthinobacterium sp.
GACCAGGGTCAAAGCGGCCATCACGCGCTGTTTCAATTGCGCCTTCGTTTCTCTGGCACCGAACACGCGCTCGACCGCCAGGTGCACATTTTCATAGCAGGTCAGCCACGGCAGCAGAGAATGGTTCTGGAATACGACGGCGCGCTCCGGCGCTGGCCCGGCGATCTCGCGCCCGCCGCACAGCAAGAAGCCGTCGGTCGCCGTCGTCAATCCGGCGATCAGATTCAGTAGCGTCGATTTGCCGCAGCCGGAATGGCCGATCAAGGTAATGAATTCGCCTTTGGCAACCGTCAGGCTGACATCGGCGAGTGCATGAAAACTGCCTTTTTTAGTGTTGAACACCATCTCGGCGTGCTCGATTTCAATGAATTTGTTCATGCTCATGTTCAGCTCCCCACTTCTTCATAAGTGAATGCCTTGGCCAGTGCGACCAAAGCTTGCTCCAGCGCCAGACCGACGACACCGATGACAACAATCGCGATGATGATATGCGGCACGTTCAGGTTGTTCCACTCGTCCCAGACCCAGAAACCGATGCCGACGCCGCCGGTCAGCATTTCAGCGGCCACGATGACCAGCCACGCGGTGCCGATCGCCAGCCGCACGCCGGTCAGCATGTACGGCAGCACCGATGGCAGCAGTATCTTCGTGATGATCTTCCACTCGGACAGGTTCAGCACGCGCGCCACGTTCATGTAATCTTGCGGCACACGCTGCACGCCGACGGCGGTATTGATAATCATCGGCCAGATCGAACAGATGAAGATGGACCAGATCGCGGCCGGATCGGCAGCCTTGAATACCAGCAAACCGATCGGCAGCCAGGCCAGCGGCGATACCGGTTTCAGCAAGCTGACGATGGGATTGAACATGCCGGCCATGAACTTGAAACGACCGATCAAAAAACCCAGCGGAATCCCGACCACGGCGGCCAGGCCGAAGCCGACCGCGACCCGCTTCAGCGACGCCAGGATATTCCAGCCTATGCCCTGGTCATTCGGACCGTTGCTGTAAAACGGATCGGCGAACAGCTTCAAAGCGGCATCCCATGTCACCATCGGCGTCGGAAAATTGCTGTTCTTGGCGGCGATGATTTGCCATATCAGCACCATCATCGCCAGGCCCAGCAGCGGCGGCAGTATTTTCAAGACCCAGGGGCCGATAATGGACTTTCGGTTGCCAAACACGATGCCGCGCGATGCCAGGCGCGCAGTGCGCGTGGCAGGCTTGGCAGCGACTTCAAGATTGGCGACGACCGGATCAAGCAGCGCGCCGTTTTGCAAAATTGCAGTCATCATATTCTCCCTGAATCAAGCATGAATCTTGAACGACGCGGCATAAGCTTTCGGATTTTTACCATCCCACAGCGTGCCATCGATCAATTTTGCGCTGCGCATCGTCGATGCCGGGACGGCGACCTTGGCCATAGCAGCGCCATCCTTGTACACGTCAATCCGGTTGATCGCGGTTGCCACTGCCAAATAATCGGGCTCGGCCTTGAGCAAACCCCAGCGCTGTTGCTGAGTCAAAAACCACATGCCATCGGACAGGTAAGGAAAATTGACACTGCCATCATCGCGGAAGAATTTCATGCAATGCGGGTCGTCCCAGGTCTTGCCCAGGCCATTCGTGTAGCGCCCCAGAATGCGCTGATTGATCACGTCGACCGATGTGTTGACATACGATTTTTCGGCGATGGTTTGCGCCATCCGGTTTTTGTTCGAGAGCGAAGCCTCGATCCAGCGGCTTGCCTCCAGCACAGCGGCGGTCAGCGCGCGCGCCGTATTCGGATATTTGCTGACCCATTCGGCCGTCGTGCCGAGCACCTTTTCCGGATGGTCTTTCCAGATATCCTGGGTTGCCGCCGCAGTGAAGCCGACGCCATCGACGATCGCGCGGTGGTTCCACGGTTCGCCGACGCAAAAACCGTCCATATTGCCAACGCGCATGTTGGCCACCATTTGCGGTGGCGGCACCGTGATCACACGGGCATCTTTCATCGGATTGATGCCGTACGTGGCCAGCCAGTAATACAACCACATCGCGTGGGTACCGGTCGGGAAGGTTTGCGCAAACGTATACTCGCGCCTCTCGCGCTGCATCAGCTTGGCCAGCGACGGGCCATCGATGGCGCCCTTGTCCGCCAGTTTTTTCGACAAGGAAATGGCCTGGCCATTCTGGCTCAGGCTCATCAGCACAGCCATGTCTTTTTTTGCGCCGCCGGCACCGAGGTGCACGCCGTAGACCAGGCCATACAGCACATGGGCCGCGTCGAGTTCGCCGTTGACGAGCTTGTCGCGCACGCTGGCCCACGATGATTCCTTGCTCGGCACGATCTTGATGCCGTATTTCTTGTCAAAGCCCAGCACCGATGCCATCACGATCGATGCGCAATCGGTCAGCGGAATGAAACCGATCTTCACTTCTTCTTTTTCGGGCTTGTCTGAACCGGCGGCCCATACGCCGCCGGTGGCAAGGCTCGACAACGCCGTGGCGGTGGCACCGGCCGTGAGCAGCTTGCGGCGGGTCAGGTTGATATTGGTCTGGATCGTCATTGTCTATCTCCATTGATGGCGGTGAGTAGCAAGCGCACGGCATTCGCAGTGCGCAGTTATCAACATGACAGCAAATGGTGTGCCAGCTCGACGATCTAATTTATGGATAAAAAAAGGATGAAAATAGAACAACAACAGCCCGTTTTTGGGCACGCGCGACCACGTTAGGCACCAGATCTGTGCACCGCACCAGAGTGAAGCGCAAGTGGTCGGCCCGCGCGATCGGCAGCTATTGCGGAGCGGTCACCGAGCATCAAGAAAAAACAGGAGAAATGGGGACAGGACAGGACAGGACACACCTGCAACGCAATCCACCTTCATTGAGGTGGTCATTTTTTACTTTTACCTTGCGCCAGCAGCATACCGACGCACCGGCAGGCGCAACGGAACTGCGGCCTGTTTTATATCAGTGCATTGCGCCCGAAGCCAGGAGCGGCGACACGGCATCGCCCCTCATCGACACAACAGCACCATTGCGGCGCATCACTTCTTGCTGCTGCCGCCGGCTTGCTTGCTGCTGTCAGTGGCTTTCTTGCCACCCAAGCGGCCTTCCTTGCCTGCCAGCAAATTTGAAATATTCTGGCTGTGGCGATAGGCCAGCAAGATGCTCATCAGCATGACGGCCCACAATTTTTCATCGACGCCGAACAGCAATCCATAATAAAAAGGCGCGAACAGAGCCGACATCAGCGCCGCCAGCGACGAGTAACGAAACGCGTACGCGATCACCAGCCAGGTCACCATCGTCGCCAGACCCAGATACAAATTGAGTCCGATCAAGACGCCCAACGCGGTAGCGACACCCTTGCCGCCGATGAAGCGAAAGAAGACCGGCCACAGATGGCCCAGAAACACGGCGATAGCGACCAGCGCAACGACCAGCATCACGCTTGACGCGGCGACGCCCAGTGGCTGCGCGTAACGCTCGGCGAGCCAGACCGCCAGCCATCCCTTGGCCGCGTCACCGAGCAGCGTCACCAATGCCGCGGCCTTGTTCCCGCTGCGCAAAACGTTGGTCGCGCCCGGATTTTTCGAGCCATACGAGCGCGGATCGGCCAGGCCGAACAGCTTGCTGGTGACGACCGCAAACGACAGCGAACCAATCAGATAAGCTGCCACCGTCATCAATACTATAATCATTGCTTGCCCTTATCTTTCTTGGTGTTTCTTGATATTGCTTGTTATCCGGCCGCAATTGGCCGGGGCTGGTGAATATACAGCATGCGTCGCCAAGGTCGCGACTCTATTCTTGCAGCGCGCAGTGCACCGTCCGCGCGGCCAGCAGGTCAACCAGCACTTGCGGCGCCAACCCGACCAGGTAGCCGCGCCGTCCGCCATTGATATAAATGTTTTCCAGATCCAGGATGCCGGCTTCGACATAGATTGGCATCGCGCGCTTGAGGCCGAACGGTGATGTGCCGCCGACCTGGTAACCTGAATGGCGCTGCGCGACTTCAGGCTTGCACGGTTCGACCGACTTACAAGGTATCGCGCGCGCCAGGTTCTTGGTCGACACCTTGCAATCGCCATGCATCAGCACGATCAACGGCTTGCCACCCTCGTCTTGCATCACCAGCGTCTTGACGACAGCATGTTCGGGCACGCCGAGCGCGCGCGCCGACACGCTGGTGCCGCCATGCTCTTCATAGTCATATGGATGTTCGGAAAAGAAAATCTTATTTTTTCGCAACATTTGCGTCGCCGGCGTTTCGGAAATATGCTCTTTCTTGGCCATGCGTGATACGCTATTCATTCGATGAGGAGTTGCTGATTATGCCGCATGAGATCCGCTTTGCCACCTTTAATCTGTTCAACCTGGCCCCGGCCGGCGCCACCTTGTACGATAATCTGGTCCCTCTGACAGAGGCCCAATACGATGCCAAGCTGAACTGGTGCGCGCAACAACTCGATGCGCTCGATGCCGACGTGATCGGTTTTCAGGAAGTTTTCTCGCAAGCGTCGCTGGCCGAAGTGCTGGCCCGCACCCACGGCTACCGCGATGCGCAGTGCGTCGGCTTCGACCCTGACCCTGCTTTGCCGCGCCTCACGCCCAGCGTGGCGCTGGTGTCAAAGCTGCCGCTGGCAAGCCCGGCGTTGGCCTACCGCAATTTTCCCGACGGCGTGGCGCTGCCGCCCGGCAGCCGTGACAGCACGGCGTTTACGCGGCCCGTGCTGCACCTCCAGATCCAGTTGCCGGACCAGCACATCGTCGACGTACTGGTCGTGCATCTGAAGTCAAGGCGCCCCGACTACAGGAGCGACGACACCGGCGACCCCGCCTTACTGCAGGCGATGGCGCACTTGCATGCGCTGATACGGCGCGGCACCGAGGCCGTCGCGCTGCGCGTGTTGGTAAGCAAATTAAGGCACGGCGGCGGGCGCCCCTGCATCGTGCTGGGCGACTTCAACGATACGCTCGACTCAGTGACGACGTCGATCGTGGTCGGCGCTGACGGCTTGCCGGGCGACGAACTGGCCGCACGCATGTTCGACAGCAGCCAGATCCAGTTGCGCCAGGATGACTTGCGCCATCTGGCCTACAGCTGCCTCCACGATGGCCACGCGATGACGATCGACCATATATTGGTGTCGGAAGAATTTCATCGGGCTTCGCAGCGATCGATAGGGGAAGTACTGGATGTGGTCTATCTTAACGAACACTTGCAGCAAGCCAGGCTTGACGCATCCGATCACGGCCAGGTGCTGGCACGTATCAGGCTGTACGGCAGTGCCATCCATGACCCTGCAGATCAGGTCTGAGCCTGCACTGAAGGGCATGCCGTAACGCAGTGGCACAGCGCGGCGCAGCAACTTGCGCGCGTCGCGCCCATCGCCAACGACGATGGCTCTGTTATGGCTTGGTCTCGGGCGTATCGGCCACCACGTCGGTAGCATCCTCAGCGGCAACTGCAGCGTCACCCTCTGCAGCATCACCCTCAGCAACATCGTCGCCGGGTTTCGGATTGTTCTTCGCTTCCAGTTTGCGCTTGGCTTTTTCCTCAGTCTTCTTCTTCTTTTCTAATTCTTTTTGCCGTTTTTCATATTGAAAATTTGTCTTTGCCATTTGCCACCTCTGTGAATTTAATGATGAAACCGAATACAGGAGCACATTATGACGCAGATATGACGACCCTATGCTTTTCAGCCCCGCGGATGATGCTCTGCATGCAGCTGTTGCAAGCGTTCCCGGGCAACGTGGGTATAAATTTGCGTCGTCGAGATATCGGCATGGCCCAGCAATAGCTGCACCACACGCAAGTCGGCGCCATGATTGAGCAAATGCGTGGCAAATGCGTGGCGCAGCGTATGCGGCGATAACGGAACCTTGATTTCGGCCTTCAGCGCATGCTTCTTGATCAGGATCCAGAACATTTGGCGCGTCATCGCGGCCCCGCGCGCCGTCACGAACAGCGCGTCGTCAACCTGTCCGTCGAGGATGATGGCGCGGGCATCGCGCAAATACCGTTCGATCCACAGTCGCGCCTGCTCGCCAAACGGCACCAGGCGCGTCTTGCCGCCCTTTCCTGTCACGCGCAACACGCCGTCGTTCAAGCTCAGCTCGACCGACTTCAGCAGCACCAGTTCGGACACCCGCAAGCCGCTCGCATACATCAGTTCCAGCATCGTGCGTTCGCGCAAACCAAGTGCCGTATTCACGTCCGGCGCCGCGAGCAAGGCCTCAACCTGAGCTTCGCTCAACGTATGCACGAAACGGGTCGATTGCCTGGCCGATGCCAGGTTCAGGCAGGGGTTCACCTGGATGTTCTTGTGGCGCAGCGCCAGCTGGTAAAAGCGCCGCAACGCCGACAGCCGGCGGTTCGACGAACTGGCCCGCGTTGCTTCATGACGGGCGGCAAAATACGCTGCGATGTCTTGCGTCGTGACCGCAAACAGATCTGCGGTGCCGGGCCGGACCGTTTCCAGCCAGCACGCAAACAAACGCAAATCGCGCCGGTAGGCATCCAGCGAATTTTTCGATAAGCCATCCTCAAGCCACAGGCTGTCGCAAAAATCATCGATCAGCGCCACATTCGCCGGCGCTGCTTTGACCGCTGCCGGCGCGACGACGGCAGCAATATCGGCCGTGACCGTATTTTTCGTTGCCATCAGCAGAACGCCGCGCCTGCGTGCGCGAGCGACCGGCGTCCTGGTTCGGGCCGCGCTGGCGCGTCACCACGGATCCCGCCCGCGCTGAAAGGCGTAGTCACGAAGGTCCAAAAAAATGTACTCCCGGCTTGTTTTTTCATCTTTCGACCTGACATGCTGTTGCTAATAAACAACCTCGACATCCATTTTCGCACTGATTCGGTGCAAGACGGCCGATGCCGGGGCGAAAATCGGGACGAAAAAAAACGCACCTTGCGGTGCGCCCCAAATCTTTCTGCACGTCTCCGGCTGTTTGGGACCCGTGCAAGCATGCGATTAACAGCTTACAACGATGACTCCAACGGCATTTTGTAAAACGTGTGTCTCCCCAATGTAGCTCCGGCATCGATACCGTTTTTATATACAACTCCCCACCACTAATTCTTGAACGCCTGAACTGCTCAAATCCTGACTTTGACGCACAACTTACTTCAGTTGCCTCACCAAAGTGTGACTTATGATACCGTACTTGATCAAGAAATTTTCACCTTTAAACGCAGTTGACTTGATCCACTTCAAATAACAATCAACATTAACAGCAACATCGAGATTTATGCTAGATACGCTCAAGCACCTCATGCTGTCACTGCTTAGCTGCCTTCTCGCTTGCCTTCACACTGTTTTCCGCCCCACTTTCGCGCGCACTTTCCAAGTTGATCGCGGCGATCAACTCCTTGCCGATGCGCCCTTCCATGTCTTTCTGGACTGGCGCCAGCGCGCGCCGCCATTCGGCTTGCTCTTGCGCGCTCAGCACATGGATCTGTGTCATGCCGGCCTTCCTGATCGCGGCCAGCGCCTTGTCGTTGTCGCGCTGCGCGATGGCTTTTTCAAACGTCGTCGCTTCCTGCATCGCCGCGGTTAGCGCGCCTCGCAAGTCGGCCGGCAAACCATCCCAGAATTTTTTGTTGACGATGACGGCATAGCCAAGATAACCGTGCTTCGACACGGTCATGTATTTTTGCACCTCATGCATCTTTTGCGTATACATGTTCGATGGCGGATTTTCGGTGCCATCGACGACGCCCTTTTGCAACGCTTGATAGACTTCGGAAAAGGCCATCACCTGCGGGTTTGCGCCAAGCGCGCGCATTTGCGCATCGAGCACATTTGATGCCTGGATGCGCATCTTCAAGCCCTTGAAATCGGCCGGCGTGGGCAGCGGCTTGTTGGCGGACATGACTTTGAAGCCGTTGTCCCAGAACGCCAGACCGGTGATGCCCTTGGTCTCCAGCTTTTTCAGCACGCCTTTGCCAATCGGGCCTTCGGTGACCCGGTACAACGCCGCCTTGTCCGAAAAAATGTACGGCAAATCGAACGCCTCGAACTCCTTGATCCCCAGCGGCCCGAATTTGGCCAGCGACGGGGCCAGCATTTCTACTGCACCGAGTTGTAATGCCTCAAGTTCTACCTTGTCCTTGTACAATTGACTGTTCGGGTACAGTTCAACCTTGACCCGGCCATGGGTGGCGGCTTCGGCCAATTGCTTGAAGCGCTCGGCCGCCTGGCCCTTGGGCGTATCGGGCGCCACCACATGACTGAACCTGATGATGATTGGCTTGATGATTGCGGGCGCTTGCGCCCAAGCGGTACTACTGGAGGCCATCAGCGCCAGCACGATAAAACGAAATTTCAATTGCATCAGATTCCCTGTCATTTCCTACCATTTTAATGCACTCAAATTTTCGCGACACTTTTTCCGGATACACCATTGTGGAAAGCCACAATAGCGGCGACCGGATAACCGGACCGGTTCGTCAGCAATGAAAAATCCGATCTTCCTGCTGCCGCGCCTGCCATTTTCCAGCCTCTGGCGCTGGCTGCTGCCGGCCATGCTGGTGCTGCTATTTCTGGCGATCCTGTTCTGGCTACCTTGGCAGGCACGCCAGATGGAAAGCAACGAGCGCCAGGAACAGCAGATCGCCGATACGCTGTGGGTCGAGCAAGCCATCCGCTTCCAGATGCGGCGCAACGAAGAAAGCTTGCGCGTGCTGGGCAATGACATCAGCGGCGCCGGCGTATCAGACAATCAATTGCACCAGAGCCTGGCGCAGCTCCTGAAAAACGGACGCGAACTGGAGCGAGTGACCCGGATCGATGCGCTCGGCAATACGATCGCGACCAGCGATCCGGAGTTGCATCGGTTGCTCCCCACACCCCAGTTCCTGGCGATATCACGCAGCGCTCAGCTGTCTGGCAACCCGCAATACAGCCAGCCTGCCGGCCTGCCGCAGCGCATGACGATGGATTACCATCTGCCGCTGTTTCGCGACAATGCTTACATCGGCAGTCTGGTCGCCACCTACCGGATCAGCAAGCTGCTCGACGAAATGGTGCCCTGGTGGTTCGCCCAGGATAACCAGATTTCGCTGATCGACCGCGAAGAAAAAGTGCTGGCGCGGCGCGCCTCCACCGGCCCCGGCCAGGGCGTCTACACGCACAAGCGCGCGCTCGACTTGCGCGGCGCGTCGGTCACGCTGATGACCGACAGTATCAAGAGCGCGCCGGACTTGCTGCCCAATTTGCTGGTCGGCTCCGTCATCGTTTTGTCGCTCGGATTGCTGTGGAGCCTGATCGCGCTGTGGCGCGACATATCGCGCCGGCTCGCCACCGAAGGCGCACTGCGCCAGCAAATGTCGTTTCGCACCGCGATGGAAAACTCGCTGGTGACAGGCTTGCGCGCGCGCGACCTGGAAGGGCGCGTCACCTATGTCAATCCGGCATTTTGCCAGATCGTCGGCTATCCGCCCGAAGAATTGATCGGCAAGTTGCCGCCGATGCCGTACTGGGTGCCGCAAGCGATGGAAGAATACCAGCAGCGCTTTGCCGGCGTGCTGGCCGGCACCATCACGCCACAGTTCGAAACCCTGTTTCAGCGCTCCGATGGCGCGCATATTCCGGTACTGGTCTTCGAAGCGCCGCTGGTCGACAGCTTCGGCAAGCAAACCGGCTGGATGGGGTCGATACTCGACATTTCGGACCGCAAGCGGGTCGAGGAACTCAATCGCCAGCAGCAGGAAAAACTGCAATCGAATGCACGCCTGGCCACGATGGGCGAGATTTCATCGATGCTGGCGCACGAACTGAACCAGCCGCTGGCGGCCATTTCCAGCTATACGACAGGCGCGCTGAACCTGATCGAGCGCGCCATCAAAGACGAGGTCGCGGTCGATTGCACAACGCTGAGGCCGGCGCTGGAACAGGCCAGCGCCCAGGCCAGGCGCGCCGGTCAGATCATCCGCAGCGTGCACCAGTTCGTCAAAAAGCGCGCGCCGGAGCGCCAGGAAGTCGCGCTGCAAGATCTGGTCGAAGGCATCAGCGCGCTGATCGAACTGCAGGCGCGCAAATGCAATGTCGCGCTGCAAATCAGCATCCCGCCGGACTTGCCGACGGTGCGCGTCGACAGCATGATGATCGAGCAGGTGTTGCTGAACCTGACCCGCAATGCAATCGAAGCGATGCAAGATGTCGCGCCGGGGCGCCGCGTGCTGCATCTGCTGGCGCATTTCGATGCCGCCCGGTCGCAAGTTGCGGTCGCCGTCATCGACCAGGGCCGCGGAATACCGTTGGCCGTCGCCGAGCGCCTGTTTTCGCCGTTTTTCTCGACCAAGGCCGAAGGCATGGGCATGGGCTTGAACATTTGCCGTACAGCCATCGAATCCCACGGCGGTACGCTGTGTCACGATGAGAATCCGCACGGCGGCACCATTTTCAGATTTGCCCTGCCGCTGGCCCGATCCGAGCCAGCCTGAACCTGCGCACTCAACCTGCGCTCCCAACCGAACCTTGGAAAAACTTAATGCTGCATATCGTCGACGATGAAGAAGTGGTACGCGACTCACTATCCTGGCTGGCCGCGTCGCGCGTCATCCCGGCGCACGCCTATGGCAGTGCCCAGCAATTCCTGGACAGCCTCGATGGCCGCTTCGACCCGGACGGAGATTGCCTGTTGCTCGACGTGCGGATGCCGGTCATGAACGGATTGGCCGTATTCGATCAGCTTGCTGCGCGCGGCTTGACGCTGCGTGTGCCGGTCATCTTTCTGACCGGCCACGGCGACGTGCCAATGGCCGTCGATGCGCTGAAACGGGGCGCCTTCGATTTCTTTGAAAAGCCATTCAACGACAATGCACTGATGGACCGGGTTCAGCAAGGTCTGGCCCGTTCGCGCGGCGCTGGCGTGATGGCGCTCGTCCATGCGCGGCTGGCGACGCTGTCGGCGCGCGAGCGCGAAGTACTCGATCTGATCCTGGCCGGCAACATGAACAAGGTCGTGGCCGACAAACTGGGCATCAGCATGCGCACCGTCGAAGTCCACCGCGCGCATATCCTCGACAAGATGCAGGTGAAGACCGCCGTCGAACTGGCCGGCTTGCTGAAATGAAGCGTGCCATCGGGTAACGCTGCGCCAACCCGGCTTGCACCAGCACTTTGTGCATGAAGCAAGACCCGGGCAACGATGGTTTGCGCAGCATCAAACAAGCGAAACATACGACAGCAGGCTGGCCGTAGCGCCGTTTTTTTCTTGTGAATCGCTCAATGGTTCAATTATTGTAGTGATGCCGCTGCCATGGTCGTCGCTTCTGCCTGCATTCAGGATTCCGATTCCGATTCCGGCGCAGCGTCCGCCTTGCATCGCCCTGCTTTCCATTACGCTTTTTTCATCGCGCTTCTTTTCGTCACCCTTCTTACGGCGATCCGACATGAGCATCCGAAATCTGCAGTATTTGTTCAACCCGCAATCGGTCGCCGTCATCGGCGCATCCAGCAAAGAGCACAGCGTCGGATCGACCGTGCTGAACAACCTGATCGAAGCCGGATTTGCCGGTGCCATCTGGCCGGTCAATCCGAAATACGACACGCTGGCCGGTCACACCGTGTATGCCAGCGCAGCGCACTTGCCGCATGCGCCCGACCTGGCCGTGATCTGCACGCCTGCACACACCATCCCCACCATCATCGCGCAACTGGGCGCGCGTGGCACCAAAGCCGCCGTCGTGCTGACGGCAGGACTCGGCGTGCGCCAGCAAGGCCACGACAAGAGCATCGGGCAAGCGATGCAAGATGCCGCAAAGCCAACGCTGCTGCGCATACTCGGGCCCAATTGCGTCGGCTTGCTGGTGCCGGGCATCGGCTTGAACGCCAGCTTCGCGCATACCGGCGCCTTACCGGGCAAACTCACCTTTGCATCGCAATCGGGGGCGCTGG
>JBLHNV010000058.1:0-11898 GCA_047623125.1 Janthinobacterium sp.
TCTTGCCTGCTCTCAAATAAGGCAGATTCGTTTTTCTTTTTAAAATCAATTACTTATAATTAATACTTGTTGTTTGCTACGATATGTGACATAAGAATGACCACCAAGCACCTACTGTGGATAGATCCCTTGCCGAAACGATGAGCCCGAACACAGAAACACCACAGATCCTGACCGTGACCGCATTGAACCAGGCCGTTGCCCGCCTGCTGGAACGCTCGTTTCCGTTGAGCTGGATTGCGGGAGAGATTTCCAATTTCACGCGCGCCAGTTCAGGCCACTGGTATTTCACGCTGAAAGATGACGCCGCCCAAGTCCGGGCCGTGATGTTTCGCGGCCGCGCACAATATGCCGATTTTCAGCCACGCGAAGGCGACAAGGTCGAAGTACGGGCGCTGGTCACACTGTATGGCGCGCGCGGCGATTATCAGATCAATGTCGAGGCAATCCGGCGCGCCGGCGTCGGCTCGCTGTACGAAGCCTTCCTGCGCCTGAAACAAAAACTGGAGGCGCAAGGCTTGTTCGACCCGGGTCGCAAACGCGTCATTCCGATGTTTGCCAGGACCGTGGGCATCGTCACCAGTGTGCAAGCGGCCGCCTTGCGCGATATATTGATTGCGCTTGGGCGGCGCGCGCCACATGTCCATATCATTGTCTATCCGACACCGGTGCAAGGCCAACTGGCGCCGGAAAAGATCGCCGCAGCCATCAACACTGCCTCGCGCAGGGCCGAATGCGACGTGCTGCTGGTATGCCGCGGCGGCGGCAGCATTGAAGACCTGTGCTCGTTCAATGACGAGGCTGTGGCGCACGCCATTGCCGCTTGCAGCATGCCGGTGATTTCAGGCGTAGGCCATGAGACCGATTTTACGATCGCCGACTTCAGCGCCGATTTGCGCGCCGCTACGCCGACGGCTGCAGCCGAAATGGCGGTGACGCCACGCGCCGACTGGCTCGCTTCGCTGCGCGCCGATGCGATGGATTTGCGACGCGCGATGCGGCGCACGCTGACCGATGCGATGCAGGCGCTGGATCAGCAATCGCACCGTTTGCAAAGCCCGCTGCAGCGCATCGGTCACCAGCGCCTGAAGCTGCTGGCACTGTCGACGGCGATGACGCATGCCAACCGGGCGCCACTGGGCCAGGCCAGATACGCGCTGGAGCGGCAAACTGGTCGCTGGCGGGCATTGCGCCCCGACCCGACGCCGCTGCGCACCCATTTGCGGGCGCTTGCGCGCGCCGTTGCATCGGGCACCGGGGCGCAGCAAACGCAGCGGCGCACAGCTCTGGCCACGTTGAACGCCCAACTGGAATTGCTCAACCCACAGCGCACTCTGGCGCGCGGTTATGCCGTCGTCACCGATGCTCGCGGCGCGATCTTGCGCTCACCAGCCCAATTGCAACCGCGCCAGAGCATTACGCTGCGACTGGCCGAGGGCAGCGCCGAAGTAGCCGTGGCCAGCGTGCAAGTTCGGGCGGACTTGTCCTGAGCAAAGCATGCATTTCCATTTCCAACGCGATCCGATACCGGACGAGAACCGGCCTTGCATGGCAGCGGCGTCCCTGCAACGGGACACGAATCAACGATCTTGCCATATCCGCCTTACAATAGTATCGGTCTTGATAAAAATCAGTTGCTTTTTCCCACCCACCAAGGACACAACATGGAACATACTTTACCGGCACTGCCGTATGCAATCGACGCTTTGGCGCCGCACATCTCCAAAGAAACACTGGAATATCACTACGGCAAGCATCATCAAACCTATGTGACGAACCTGAACAACCTGATCAAGGGTACCGAGTTCGAAGAGATGTCGCTCGAAGACATCATCACGAAATCATCCGGCGGCGTCTTCAACAACGCAGCGCAGGTATGGAACCACACGTTCTACTGGAACGGCATGAAGCCTAATGGTGGCGGCGCGCCCAGCGGTGCCATTGGTGATGCCATCACGGCACAATGGACATCGTTCGACAAGTTCAAGGAAGAATTCAGCAAGTCATGCCTGAGCAACTTCGGTTCCGGCTGGACATGGCTGGTGCAAAAACCTGATGGCTCGATCGCCATCGTCAACACGTCGAACGCCGGCTCCCCTTTGACCGCCGGCGACAAGCCGCTGCTAACTTGCGATGTATGGGAACATGCCTACTATATCGACTACCGCAACGCGCGCGCCAAGTATGTCGAAACATTCTGGGGCTTGGTCGACTGGGATTTCGTGGCCAAGAATTTCGCCTGAATGTAGCATCGGTGCCGCCGCGCTCGCGGCGACACCAGAGCAGAGCAATTGAGACAATGACCAGGTTTTTGCTTCAGGCATGCCTTGCCGGTCTCATTGCCTTTGCCTCGCAGCATCCGCGCCGACCGCCTTCATGCCTTGACGGCGGTCGGTGCGGGGTTATCAGGCGGCAAGCGGTCCAACTGCTCCAGCGCCGCCTTGAGCGCATCGAAGCATTGCGCATCGATCGCAGTTCCCACCGTTTCAGCCATCATCTCCAGCGTGCGCGGCACCGGAATCGCGCCACGATAAGGACGCGCTGCCGTAATGGCATCAAAAATATCTGCCGTAGTGATAATTCTCGTTTCGAGGCTGATCGCCTGCGCCATCAAGCCGCGCGGATAGCCACCGCCATCGAGCCGTTCATGATGTGCTGCCGCGACGCGCGCCAGTTCGGAAAAAGCGCCTATGCGCGACAAGATGGTTTCGGTATACGTGGCATGCAACTGCACGGCGCGCCACTCCTCGGCATCGAGCTTGGCGGGTTTGTCCAGAACACTGTTGCTCACGCCTAGTTTGCCCACGTCGTGCAGCAAGGCGCCGCGCTTGAGCCATCGGCGGCGCTCGAACGAGAGACCCAGTGTCTGGGCGATCATGTCGCTGTAGAGCGCCACACGCGCGCTATGGCCGCTGGTATAAGGGCTCTTGGCGTCGACGACCTGGCCGAAGGCGGCGGCGATATCATCCAGATAATCGTCATCGACAGCAACCTCATGACTTGCCGGTTCCAGCGCCAGCACCGCCTGAGCGATGTCGGGCGCGCTCAAGGAAGACCAGAATGAGTCTGCTTTTGCGACCCGCTCGAAGGCTTGCACTAGTTGCGGGTCGAACCAGGTGCCGGACCGGTGCCGCACTTCGTTCAGCGCTGCCGTCATCGCGTCGGCGGTGACAAACACATCGATGACCTGCGCCAGCAGCGCAATACGGGCATGGATCGGAATCGACTCCCCGGCCAACCCTTCGGGCTTGCCTTGCCCATTGTAATGTTCGTCCAGGCTGTAGATGCCCCCGGCCACGCCTTCCGAAAAACGCAGCAGGCGTGCAATTTCAGCACCGCGCTGGCAGCGCGTTGCGATCAATTCGTGGGCGATCTTGCTACCATCGCGCAAGATCGCAAAGACGCTGCGAAAGCGCTCGGTCAATCCAGCCTTGAGGCCGGTGTGCTTGAGAACGAATTGCAGCACTTGCGGCAAGCTGTCGCCGACGGTCTTGAAATCGCGTTTGAAGTGCAGATCGTCCGTGACATATAGTTCGCAGATGCGCGCCGCATTGCTGCTGCAGCCGAGGTCCTTGAGCAGCAGCGTGTAATACAAATCCCATAGCTGATCGTCTGGCAAGCCGACCTCGCGCCCGATGTGCATGCCGATCCAGCAGCAGCGCAAACAATGCCCTTCGGGCTGGCCTTCGGTAATGTCGAGTGCATGACTGAGTGCGCCGATCAGTTCGGACAGCTTGATGCCGGCAGCGGCAGGAAATGCCTCGATGGATTCGATCTTGATGGGCTGACTTGGCACAGGCGCGCTCATGACTTCTGGGTAAATATTTCATTTTACGCGAAGCCGAAATGCTCGGCGCGGCAGCTGCCGCTTGCGCCCTCTTCGGCATGCCGTGGGCGACGCCACTGGTGTCATCTTGCGCCAGCGTGTCGGCACCCGCAAGCACGGTCCTTGTTGCTGCAAAAGAGCGCGCCAGTCTTTCGCGCGAGGCGGCGAGCGCTCTTGCATGGTGCATGGTGTGGCGCATCCGAGCGTGTGCGGCTGATGCATGCGCGTTGCCCGGCAAGGGACTCTAGCGCACGTGGCTCAGCGCGTAATACACGTGCTGCCACCAGTGATCGCGAGTCTGGACAAAGGCCAGGCAGTGCCGGTCCAACTCTACGTCAAAGACGCGGTCCTGGCAAACCCTGGTCATCAGCGCATTGCGCTGATTTTCTGCATGGGTGACAGCGATCGTCAGCCACAGGATCAATCCGACGACGATCGCCAGCAAACTCCAGGCCAGATGATTGGTCGTGCTCGGCACACCGATAAAGACGCTGGGTAGGCGCGTCTCGCGGTAAATTGCCATCACTTTTTTTTCGTTTTCATTCATGTTGGAACGATTTTCGGATCAAGAACCACTGCGTCAGCCTGCCGCAACCGGATTCAAGCGTCGAGACAGAGCCACCCGCGCCATGGCTGCAGCGTGGGTCAAGGACGCAGATGAGTCATCGCGTAAGCGAGGTGTTGCCACCGGTGCTCACGCGAGCTGACGCTGTCCATGCAAACGCGGTCAACCTCGCCATGGATGACGGGACAAGCCTGGCTCATCATCGCATGGCGCGCATTTTCAGTGCCTGCCAGCGCCAGCGCCAATAGCAGCATCAAGCCCAGCGCCAAAGCCAGCAAAATCCATGGTAGTGACTTCATGCGAATTTATTTTTTGCTGACACCGGCAGCAGCCTTGCGGTTTTGTACTTTTGCTACCAGCGCATCCATCACCTGTAACGTCGCTTGTTGCGACATCAATTCGGACTGGCCAGGACGTCCGGCTTGGGCCGGCGACGTCACATAACGGCCATCGATGACGATGCTGGGAGCGCTGCTCAACTGGTAAGCGGTGAGCAACTGGGGCGCCCTTTTCATTTTCGTCTGGACCGCAAACGAGTTCGAGAATTCAAGGTATTTGGCCTTGTCGATGCCATTTTTGACGACAAAATCGAGAATCGCATCATCCTTTTTCAGGCGGTTACGCTCGACATGGATCGCGTGAAAGATCTTTTCGTGCATGCCATCACCCAACTTGCCCATCGCTTCCAGCGTCAGGTACAAATGCGCTTGTGGATCGTTGGGGCCGGAAAACGGCATGTGGACGCGGCGAAATGCAATATTGTCGCCCTGCTTCTTGATCCATTCGGTCATTAACGGTTCGAGCGCATTGCAATGCGGACAGGAATACAGAAAAAATTCAATGACTTCGACTTTCTCGCCAGCGACAACCGGTTGCGGCGCTGCCAGCGTCACATAGTCGACGCCATTTTTCGGTTCAACGGCAAAAGCGCTGGAGGTGGATGCCATCAGGATGGCCGAGGCAAGCAAGAGACGCAGAAAACGCATAGAGATCCTTCGTGTTTGAGTAATGAACCAGAGCGAGGTTACCACTTTTTGGGATTGCGCTTCGGCTCGTAATACAAACTTACAGTTCTCCATGGACACTAGCCTGGCGGCGCTGGCGCGCCAATTCCAGCTTCTCGCACATCAGCGCGATGCCTTGCGCCATCCGTGGTCCGGCGCGCATCAGCAATTGGCCATCGAGCCGGAACAGATTGCCGCGCTTCACTGCCAGCAAACTCGCATATGGCCGCCACAGGTCGATGCCGCGTTCGCTCTGCTCGCGCTGCTCATGCAAGAGCCCGCCCAGAATGACTTCCGGATTGGCCACCAGCACCGCCTCGATGCCAACCGACGGCGCGGCCACCTTGAACGCGCCAAAGATATTCTGACCGCCACACAGCCCGATCGCAGCGCTGACGATATGACGCCCGCCCAGCGTGTAGAGCGGCTGGTCCCATATTTGATAAAACACCCGCACCGGCGGGCGCTGTGCATATTGCTTGGTCAGTGCCGCAATTTGCTGGCGAAAAGTGCGCGCCGCTTCTTGCGCCACGGCATCGGTGCCCATCAATTGACCGAAGCGCAGCAAGCTGGTCGCGATATCGTCCAACTGCTGCGGCTCGCTGTAAAAAATCGGCAACCCGAGCTGGCGCATTTGTTCGATCTGGCGCGCCGCGGTGCCGCTCTGCCAGACAATGACCAAATCGGGTTTCAACGCGATGACGCGCTCGATATCAACTTGCGCATTGCTGCCGATTTGCGGCAGCCGTTTTGCCGCGGCCGGGTAATCGCTGAAATTCATGGCTCCGACGACCCGATTGCCGCCGCCGGCAGCGAACAGCAATTCAGTCACATGTGGCGCCATCGAAATAATGCGCTGCGCAGGTTGCTGCAGCACAACGGTGTGGCCGGCGTCATCTTGCACTTCGATCGCGGCATGACTGACGCTGAACATCAAGCACAGCAGCGCGACGCTCGCTACACGCAGCAGGCGACTCCATTCAAGCATCGTTGATACTTTCTGATAAAGATATGTCGGATGACCTCGGTACGCGCGAACGGCGCATGCCGAGGTCAATTCGGACTTATTGCTGCCAGCTCAACCCGGCAAATACGCCGCGTGGCGGCTGGTTATAGCCATAAGCGCTCTGGTAATCGCGGTTCAACACATTGTCGATACGCCCGAACAGCGACACATTCTTGTTGAGCTGATAGCGCAGATTCAAGTTAAGCAACACATACGATGCCAGGTCCTTGTCAGTAGCAGGGTAGGCGCTGAAATCCTTGTCGCCCCGACTGCCGGTATATTGCACATCAGTACCGATGCGCAAGGCGCCGTATTTCTTGGCCAGTGCCAGCGCGGCAAGCGTTCTGGCGCGACGGATCAGATGTTGACCCGTGCTGTCATCTTTCGGATTTTGCAGCGTCATGCTGGCGCGAACATCGGTATCGAGCATTCGGCTAGTTGCGCTCAATTCCAGTCCCTGGTTAGTGGCTTTGTCAATATTAATTGTTTTATAAGTTTCACTATCGTAGCCAAACTGATCGCGCGTGCTGGAATCGAATGCGGTGACCCGCAACAACGTGGCACCGGCGGCATACTGCGCCCCCAGCTCGTACGTGCGTGCGCGCTCGGCCTTCAGGTCGCGGTTGCCGTACATCGGATCAAACACCTGGATCAACGTCGGCGCATGAAAAGCGGTCGATGCGCTGGCCAGCAGCTTGAAGGCCGGCGTCACGGCAAAACCGTAACCGAGATAACCGGTGGTGTCGGAACCGGCGCCGCCGACTTGATCGTGGCGCAGATTCAGTTGTAATTGATGGGCTTCGATCTTGCCATTGAGACCGGTATACACGCTCGATGTCGAACGAGAATACTGGTTCGTGGACGAGCCAGCTGCACCATAGCCATAATCGATGCTGGAAAATGAAAAAACATCGGCATTTTCTTTTGCCGCATCGATACCCGCCGCCAACGTCCATTGCTGCGACAGTGTCAACTCGTTATTCCACTGCAACAAGGTGCTATCGCTGTTGAAACGGGAGTCACTCTGGCCTGATGCCGGCACGTAGATATTTTGATTGCGGGTCTCGGTGCGCGACACGGTGACGGTCGACAACCAGTCCGGCGTCAGGCGATCTTTTGAAAACAACGCCAGCGATTGCTGCTTCGAATGGGCTTCATTGATATCGGCAGGAGCGCCGGAGCCACCGCCGTCATAACTGACCTTGCCATCATTGGCATAAATACGGGCCCCGAATTCATGGCCCTTGGTCCATTCCTGCGTGACAGAAGCGGCCAGGCTGGTGTTCTTGGCGCCATCCTTGTCCGGATTCTCGTTCGGGTATTGCTGCGTATTATTGGAAGAAATACCATCGGTCTTGAATCGCGTCAGCGACAATGCATAGCGCGTATCGCCAACCTGTCCTGAAACTGCGCCATTAAGATTGAAGGTACCGCGCGAACCGGCTTCTGCGCTCACATTGAACGCCGGCTCGCCTGCGCCGCGTTTGGTGAATATCTGGATCACGCCACCGATCGCGCCCGAACCATAGATTGCGGACACATTGCCGCGCACGATTTCGATGCGATCGATCTGATCGGCCAAAATATGCTCGAGTGCGGCGCTACCGGAGTAATCCTGCCTGCGTACCGGCACCCCATCGATCAAGATCAAGGTCTGATTGGGCGCGGCTCCACGCATAAAGAGCGCTGTCGTCGATCCTGGCCCGCCATTTTGGGAAAATTCAAGACCGGCTTCTGCGCGCAACAAGCTTGGCAAATCGGCGGCCTGGCTGTTGCGGATATCTTCGGAAGTGATGACGGTCGTGTGCGGCAATGCATCCGTTTGCAACTGCGCGATGCGCGACGCCGTCACCACAACCTGTGACAGCGGGTTGTCATCATTGGTTTGCGCCATCGCGGGGGTCATGAAACAGGCGGACAAAGCGGCAACCACGGCAAGCGGCTTCCATGTCGGAATCTGGCCACGGGATGTTAAAGAGATCATGAAGTCATTTCAAAGAAAGATTTTCAAGCCTGCGTCCCCGCAAGCTTGAATCAACGGCCGTGCGCTTGTGCGCACGGCCTCCTGTCTTGGCCGGTATCCGGGCTCACAAGTAACACTGACTCAACCTTCCTGGTGGATGGCAAAACCCGTTCGTCGCTGGCAAGCGACACTTGTTGACCGTTGCGGGGGCAGCACACGCGAACCAACATCGGCGGCATCGTGTTTCCCGTTTAACTGCACACATGAGCATGTGTGCGAGCACCAAAACGTGACCATTATAAGAGCAGGTCGACGGCCCGGCCAGCGCAAATGGTTCTCTCAGGAAATAAATTGCCGAAAATGCACAACATTGATGTGGCGCGCCATCCAGACCGGGCCAAGCCAGGCAACTGGCATGGGGCGCTGCTTGTCATATGATCCCTCGAAGCCGCCTTTGGCCGCGCCCATCAGGCGTTTGCGATGTCCAGCACCACACTGCCCGGCGACTTCTCGGCCCAAGGTGGCGGGCCATGGCCATTCATGCACGATGCCTACGGCGCGCGCCGCAACCGGCTCAAGGCATCGCTGCAAGACTTGCTGCGCCAGGTCGGGCAGCGGCCGAAAATACCACGGCTACCTGGGCTATCACGAGGATGGTTTTTTTCGGCGCGCTGGCGGTGTCGATTTTCCGCCTTGGCGCCGCACACTGAATGACCCAGGTTTCACGATGCAAACTTGACGACGCTGCGTCAGGTGCCGCGCTTGCCGAGCGCCGCCGCCTTGACCTTGGCAGCGACCAGCGCGGCAGCCTTGGCCGCTTTTTCCGCCTGCTCAAACGCATGTTCGGCCAGCAAGATGGCGCGCGTTTCCGGAGTTTCAAGCGAAATGCGGCCCAGCGCGCCGCTGCGGTAATCGATCAGCAGAGTGTGTGATGCTTTTTCAAAATCGAAATCACCACCTTTCTGGCGGTAGCCGCGCCGCGCCGCAATGCCTTCGACGACGGCAATGCCATCCATCCCGTCAGTTTTAAAGCCATAGCGCGCGGTCAGTAATTGCGGATAACGCAGCAATAATTGCTCGGCCAAAAAGACCGCCACGTCTTCTTCGATCAGCGCATTGGTACCGATCGCATGACTGGCCGCCAGCATCAAGCCATCGCTGGCCAGCGCGATCTTCGGCCACAGCATGCCGGGCGTATCGATCAGCACCGTGTTCTTGTCCAGATACAGCTTTTGCTGCAGCTTGGTCACGGCTGGCTCATCGCCAACCTTTGCCACACGCCTTTTGAGCAGCGCATTCATCAGCGTCGACTTGCCGACGTTCGGAATACCCATGATCATAATGCGCAGTGGCTTGGTAGGCACGCCGCGGTGCGGTGCCAGCGTCTTCGCCAGCGCAGGAATGCGCGCTACCTCGGCTGGCTTCTTGGTCGTCATCGCATACGCGCTCACGCCTTCTTGCGCATTGTAATAAGCGACCCAGGCAGCGGTCACCAACGGATCGGCCAAGTCGGTCTTGTTCAGGATTTTCAGGCACGGACGCTGGCGAAACAAGCGCAATTCCTCCACCATCGGATTGCAACTGGCCTGCGGCAAGCGGGCATCGACGACTTCGATGACCAGATCGGTGTTTTCCATCGACTCGGCCGCCTTCTTGCGGGCCGCGTTCATGTGCCCTGGGTACCATTGTATCGCCATGCTGTTACCTTCAAAATCATTCAATCGAGGCGCTATTTTACGGTCTTGTGGCCGCCTGCCACAAAAATCTCACAATTGCATTGCGCCAAAAAAAGCCGGCCTCGCGCCAAACGCCAAAATCGTGCTCAAACGTGGCCGCAGAAACCCGGCATATCGACCGCCATCGGGGCCACTGCGCAGCAACTTGCCCAAGACTGGCGACGTATTTTTTCGCCAGCCATTGCGCGCTATAATTATCATTGCGATGCAGCCAACATTGCACTGCCATACGGCCCGGCGCTCTGATCGACTGCTCATATGAAAATTTTGCGCGCAGCGCACTTGAATCACCCGATCAACCAGCAAGCGCAACGCTAAAAATCTTCTGTCCCCACATCCGATGAAAATATCCTTGATTAGCCCGATCCGCCCCATTTCCCATTGCCTGCTCGCGCTGACGCTGGCCGCTGCCACACTGGTGCAAGCCGGACCATCCGAGGCAGCGCCCGACTTGGCGGCGCAAACCGGTGCGACCAACCGATCCGGCGCCCTCGATCAGAATGAAGCCTATGTCAATTTCAGCGAGTCGCCGGAAGTGGCGCAATTCATCGATGACATGGTCAGCCAGCACGGTTTCGAGCGTACCGCGCTGACCGCGCTGTTCGCGCAGGTGCAACATGTCGATTCCACGATCCAGTTGATGAAACCGGCGCCGCCCGGCAAGCCGAAAAACTGGCAAGCCTATCGCCAGCGCTTCGTCGAACCGGTGCGCATCGACGCCGGCGTCAAGTTCTGGAAAGCGCATGCGGATGCTTTGGCGCACGCGCAAAAAGAGTATGGCGTGCCGGCTGAAATCATCGTCGCGATCATCGGCGTGGAAACCGTGTATGGCCGCATCACCGGCAATTTTCGCGTGCTCGATGCGCTGACCACGCTCGCCTTCGACTATCCGGAAACGCCAACACGCGCGGCGCGCATGGCCTATTTTCGCGGCGAACTCGAAAGTGCATTACTGATTTCCCGTCAGCAAGCCATCGACCCGCTATCTTTGCTCGGCTCTTATGCTGGCGCCATCGGCTTGCCACAGTTCATGCCCAGCAGCATCATCAAATATGCGATCGACTTCGATGGCGACAGTCGCATCGACCTGCGTAATTCAGCGCACGATGCGATCGGCAGCGTCGCCCATTTCCTCATAAAACATGGCTGGCAGCGCAGCGATCCGGGCGCCCTGGTCTATTCCGCTCATGTATCGCCGGGCAAGGATTGGGAGCGATTCATCGACCTGGCTCTGGCCGCGACGCTCAGTCAGGACCAGTTGCAAGCGGCCGGCGTCAGCACCGACGTACCACCTCCGCAGGGCATGCTCTTCGGCCTGGTGGACTTGCAAAATGGCGTTGAAGCGACCGAGTACTGGCTAGGCAGTAACAACTTTTTTGCCATCACACAATACAACCGCAGCTATTTCTATGCGATGTCGGTCATCGAACTGGCGCGCGCGATCCGACTGGCGGGGCGCTTTGGCCTCGAATTGTAAGCAAGCGTAATTGATATTACTCATAATGCAAGATCCATATATAGTTAACGATGATAATCGATAGCACGGGCGACAAAGCATGGCGCTGCCAAGCACCACCAGAGCACGCATCCACAACCGCCGTCGCCACTGCTGGGACATTAAATGTTGTTATTAAATAAACATTAATTTTTTTATTGCTTTTAGGTACTAATTTGCAATATGTTGTACAATTCCACAAAATATGAATTTGTATATTTTGACTGTTCAATTCCGGATCAGACCGTGTGTGAATTCATTCCTGCAGTAAAGAATGGACATTGACCCAGCAAAAGCGAACTC
>JBLHNV010000059.1:0-11769 GCA_047623125.1 Janthinobacterium sp.
ATCGACTGTTGATTGTTAAAGAACTTGTTCGGTACTGCCTGCAGCATGTTGACAAAGCGTTTTGTTTGTCTGCCGCGAAGAAGAAAGAGTATGAAGCGTTTAGTCTTTTTCGTCAACTTCTTTTTTTGCAACTTTCGTCGTTTCTGACGCCCCGCCGTGCCTTGCAGCCAGATCATTTTGGCGCTGCTTCAGCGAGGAGGCGAACTATAGCAAGGCACCAGCTAGCTGGCAAGGGTTTTGCAGCGAAAACCGGATTTTTTTGCAGAACTGGTCTGATCAGTTTGCCACGCATGACAACAGTCCTGGCGCAATTACGACGCTCACGGGCCGCTCCATACACCCCCACGGCCATCCGGCCCGGTCAGCACGGAGCAATCGCGACAACAATTTGCAGCCCAAGCGAACGAACGCCTTCGGGCATCAGGCGGCGCCGATCGCGCACCATAATGGATGAAATGCCCTGCGAACTAAGCCAGCCTGCGCCACAGGGGTGCACTTATGGCAAGGAAAACAGACTCAGCCATTAAAACAGAGGGATTTTTCTGGCACGCAATTTGCACTCACGTTTGGAGCAGGTTAAGCGCGTCAGCATGTCATCAGACAAGCAAAAACGATTGACTTAGGGGCACTAGGGTTCCGGCTGCGCGATGACAAGTCGCCGCAGCGTCTGGTCCGAGAGTGCTCCGGCCTTGAAAGAGGCTCCACGGAGGGATAAAAGCCCGGGAGAACGACGCATGCCGCGTCTTTCCCTGCCTTTTTTTCTTTCACTCCTGGAGTTTTATCATGAGCGCATCCTGCTTTTCTATACTGTCAACTGATTCCAACAAGTCACTGGGACGCCTGCTGAAACCATTAGCGTGCATCGCACTGGCGCTCGCTGCGAGCGTCGCTTCCGCAGCGGGACCAGCCACCATGAAAATTGGTACTGTCGTCTGGATAGGATATGGTCCGTTCTACGTCGCCGAGGCGCTCGATCTCTACAAAAAATACAACCTCAAGGTGTCACTGCAGGTTTTTTCCGACCCGGCACTGATTCCGTCAGCTCTGGCCAGCGGTGCCATCGACGGCGCAATGCTCACCTATGACCAAGTTGTCGGCCAGGTTGCCCTGGGGCAAGCGCAAAAAGTGGTCATGCCAATCGACTACTCCAATGGCGGCGACGCGATCGTGACCGACAACAGCATCATGAAAGTGGCGGACTTCAAGGGCAAGAAGGTCGGGTTCAACCCGCTCTCGCCGTCCGACTTCCTGCTCTCGTATGCGTTGAAAAAAGCGGGTCTGTCGGGCAAGGACATTACGGCCGTCAACATGACGCCAGAATCCGTCCCTGCCGCGATGGCATCCGGACAAATGCCCATCGGCGTGACATATGAGCCGGCACTGTCGCAAATTCTCAGTCAGGGCGGCGGAAAAAAATTCAAGGTGATTTTTTCGTCCAAAGACGCGCCCGGATTGATTGCCGATGTGCTGGTGTTTAATGACAAGGCCATCAAGGCCAAACCGGACGAAATTAGCGCCATCATGAAAGCCTACCTCGACGGCATGGCCTACATGAGCGCCAAACCGGAAGAGTCGGCCAAGATCATTGGCAAGTTCATGGGCGTCTCTGCCAAGGAAGTGAAGGAACAACTCACCGGCGTCCACAACATTACGCTCGCCGAAATGCCTAATGCATTTATAAAATCAAGCGCGACGACTTCGTACTTCGGCAGCGGTGAAATCATTGGACAGCTGCTCATGGCCAAAGGTCAGATCAAGGTAATTCCCACGATCGCATCCACCTTCGATGCCCAGTTCGTCACAGCTTTGACCAAGAAATAACCCCCTCTTGTCTGCGGCGTCTCGGCTTGCCATGCGGCAGCGGGCGCAGCAGGCATGACGATCACCTCAGCATCGAAAGTAAACATGATTTCACAAACATTTCGCTATCCGGACGGTGTGACGCCCAATGTCTGTGCGCTCGCGTTCACGGTTCTTGGCTATCCGCTGGGTATCGCGCTATTGGTAACGCCCTTCCTGATCTGCAATTTGCTCGGTTTTGCCCTGGTCGTGATCACGCTGGTCTGGTCAGCTTATTTTATTCATGAATGTGCACATCAGGCCATTTTCAAAAGCGCAGGGGCAAATGCACGTTGGGGCTCCCTGATGAGCTGGATCAATGGCAGTTGCTACGCGCACTTCGATAGCCTGCGCCGCAAGCACATGCGTCACCATGTCGAGCGCGCCGATGTCATTACCTTTGACGCACGAGGCGCGTTATTACGCGCTCCCGCCTGGCAGCGCAACACGGTGCTCGCGCTCGAATGGGCTTATTTTCCTGCCGTGGAATTCCTGATGCGCAGCTTCGTCGTGCTCAAGCCATTTCACGCCGGCGGTTCAGCCGCAGCGCGCGGACGCATTCTGGGCATCGCAGTACTGCGTAGTGCCGGATGGATTGCACTGGGCATGGTCTCGTTAAAAGCGTTGTCATTCTATTTTTTCGCCTACGTGACATTCATCACCCTGCTGCGCTTTGCGGATTGCTTCCAGCATACGTACGACGCGTACGCCATCCTTGACGACACCGCCATCCCCGCTGACAAGGTGCGCGACCGCGCTTACGAACAAGACAATACGTTTACCGACATCGTCGGCATGGCGCACCCATGGCTGAACATGCTGTGGTTGAATTTTGGCTTTCACAATGCCCACCACGCGCGTCCAACCATGCCGTGGCACCGCCTGCCGTCCTATCACCGCGAACTGTATGCCGACGATCACGTTCAGGTGATCGAGGTGCGCGAATTGCTGCGCAGCTTCCATATCAACCGCGTCAAGCGCGTCCTTTCTGCCGATTGCGGACAGGTGCGCCCAACCGGCAGCGCGGGACGCGCTGATGATTTCGTTGGTGCGGTAGGCGTCTCTTTCTTGACGGCGGTCTGACATGGCACCGCGCTACGGCCTCGAAGGCCGGGTCGTCCTGATCACGGGAGCGGCCGGCGGCATTGGCCGCGCTCTGGCGGCGGCATTCGCAGCTCAGGGCGCACAACTGGTTTTGGTCGACCGCGACGCCGATCGGCTGCAGAGTCTGGCAAATGAACTGGCAACGCAATTGGCAACGCAACTGACAAACCCCTTCGCAGGGCAAGCCGAGGCAATGGTGCTGACCTGCGATCTGGGTGACGACAACGCGGTTGCCGGGCTTGCGCAAGTGCTTGAAGAGCGCTGCGGCCGGCTCGATGTCCTGGTCAACAATGCAGGAACCGAATATCCGGGCGCGCTCTCGGATGCCGCCTTTGATGCGATGGCGCGCTGGTCGCAATTATTAGAAAACAACGTCAGCAGCATGGTGCGCCTGACGCGGGCGGTGTTGCCGCTGCTGCAGCCAGGATCTTGCATCATCAACCAGTCATCCATCTGGGGCAAGACCGGGGTCGCCGGTTTTTCAGCTTATGTCGCCAGCAAGCATGCGGTGATTGGACTGACCCGCTCGCTCGCCTGGGAACTGGGACCGCGCGGCATTCGCGTCAATGCCGTCTGCCCGGGCTGGATCCGTACTGATGCCGCCATGCGCTCGCTGCGCGAGATCGCGCTCAGCGCCGGACGCACCGAGGCCGATGTCGAGCGTGAATTGCTGTCGCGCCAAGCGCTGCCCGGCATGCTGGCAGCCGCAGATATCGCTGGGGTCTATCTTTTTCTTGCCAGTGAAGATGCGCGCTCACTGACCGGGCAAAGCATCGTTGCCAGCAACGGCGAGGTGATGACTTAATGACCAGCAATAACTTATCCTTGCACGGGCGCGTCGCGCTCGTCACCGGTGCCAGCTCAGGCATCGGCCGCGCCATCGCGCTCGCTTTTGCCCAGGCCGGCGCCAGTGTGGTCATCAATCATCTGGCAAACGGACCCGCAGCGGCGCTACTGGCCGACCAGATAGTTCGCCTCGGTGGGCGCGCCTGCGTCGTCGAGGCCGACGTCACCAAGTCAACGCAACTGGCAGACATGGTGCTGCAGGTCGAACATGCTTTCGGCCCGATCGACGTACTGGTCAATAACGCCGGCATCATCGATGAAAAACCCTTCCTCGACATCAGCGAGCAGGACTGGAACAAGATGCTGAGCGTGGACCTGACATCGGTGTTCCTGGCCTCGCGTGCGGTACTGCCGTCAATGATTGCCCGGGGTCATGGCGTCATCATCAACATCGCGTCCGACCTGGGGCTCATGGGGCGCGCGCACTTCAGCGCCTATTGCGCAGCCAAGGCCGGCGTCATCGGGTTGACCAAGGCGATGGCACGCGAGTTCGCGCCGGCGATCCGGGTCAATGCGATCGCGCCAGGCCCGGTCAACACCGCCATGCTGTCGCTTGAGATGATGAGTGCGCAGTGCATGGCAAAGGAACTCGACAGTCCACAGCGACGAATTGCCGAGCCGGATGAAATCGCCGCCACGGCGCTGTTCCTGGCCAGCGACCTGGCACGTTTCTATTGCGGTCAAGTGCTCGGGCCCAATGGTGGCTCGGTGATGCCTTGAGTTGACCATGACACCTCATTGCTCGCCCTTACCGTCGTCACGCCTGGCCGTGTTGCTATTGTTTTTTTCAGCCTCGCTATGGGGCCTGAGCTGGTGGCCGGTCAAGCTGTTTGCCGCAGCCGGACTATCTGGTCCACACCTGACCTTGCTCAGCTACGGACCGGTGGGTCTGTGCGGCGTTTACTTTCTGCTGCGCGAACGCGCCGCCTGGAGCGGGCAAGCCCGCCTGCTGTTACTGCTCGCTCTGGTGGGCGGATGGGCCAATACCGCGTTCATCAGCGCCCTGCTGCAAGGCGATGTCGTGCGCGTCATGCTGCTGTTCTACCTCTCCCCCGTATGGTCGGTGCTCGGTGCCCGCCTGTTCCTGGGCGAAAAAATTACCCGCAAACGGTCGCTGGCGGTGTGCCTGGCATTAACTGGTTTGTGGTGGGTTATCGGCGGCAGTGCCGCTTTCGAACACGCACTCGATGCATCCGACTTGCTTGCCCTGTCCGCAGGTATGGCGTTTGCAGGCAACAACCTCATTTCCCGTGCCACCCAGTCGGTGCCGATGGCATCCAAAACGGTGGTCGTGTTCATCGGCTGCGGCGTGCTGTCAGCGGCAGCCGTGCTGTGGCAAGGCGCGCCGCCACCCAAGGTGTCAGCCGCGCTCGGTCTGGCGCTGCTGGCCTACGGTTTTGGCTGGATGGTGCTCGCTACTGCCACCTGGCAGTACGGCGTGACCCACCTCGAGACCGGGCGCGCCGGCGTCATCTTGATCACCGAACTGGTCGTCGCCGTCGTTTCAGTCACCTGGTTCGGGCCGCAGCAGATGCTGCCGCATATCTGGATCGGCGGCCTCTTTATTGCTGCCGCAGCCTTGATGGAGGCAATGGATTCGGGCGCCAGCAGTAATGCCAACGAGCAAAAGTCCCCCCACCTCAACACCAAGGAGTCGCCATGAGCACTATCTGGATGAACCAACTGTCGTGGCTCGCGTATGCAGCGCGCCTGAAGGATGACCAGCCACCGATCTTTCTGCCGGTCGGTGCGCTCGAGCAGCATGGCCCGCATCTGCCGCTGGGAACCGACGGCTTGCTGTCGGCCGCCGTGGCCGCCGATGCGGCAAGGCGGGTCGGCGGCCTGGTTGCACCCACCTTGTCATACGGCTACAAGTCGCAACCGAAATGCGGCGGCGGGCAGCATTTCTGCGGCACCACCAGCGTCGATGCGGCCACGCTGATCGGCTCGGTGCGCGACGCAGTGCGCGAATTCGCCCGCCATGGCGCGACCCGACTAGTGATCGTCAACGGCCATTATGAAAACCAGTGGTTTCTGACCGAAGGCATCGACCTTGGCCTGCGTGATCTGGGCGGTGCCGCCAAACTGCAAGTCATCCGGCTCGAATATTGGGACTTCCTGACAGAGTTGACGCTTGCCAGCGTGTTCCCCGACGGTTTTCCCGGCTTCGCGCTCGAGCACGCCGCCGTCATCGAAACTTCGCTGATGCTGCATTACCATCCCGAGCTGGTGCGCATCGACCTGATTCCCGACGACGGGCCGGCCGACTTCCCACCATACGATGTCTATCCTGCGCACATCAGCTGGGTACCGCCATCGGGTGTCCTGTCCTCGGCCAGGGGCGCGAGCGCGGAAAAAGGGAGCGTCATCGCGCGCGAAGTGAGCGAACGCATGGCCGCGGCAATCTGCCATGAATTCAAGTAACCGGGCCGAGGCTGCGGCAACCGGAGTAGCCACACTGGCTGCGGGCATACGCAATGAAACAGTCACCAAAGGAGATTGACAGATGACCCAAGTGCGCAAGCTGTGGCCCTTGCTGACCGCGACCCATCGCTATGACAAGTCGATCTCGACGTATCAGCGCGGGCACGGGCAGCAAATTGAGGCGCCCATCCTCGCCTACCTGATCGAGACCAGCAATGGACGCATCCTGTACGACGTCGGCTGCGATCACGCGAAAATCCAGGTCCCAAGCGAGCGTGAGCGTTACTACAATGCCTCCGAGTTTGCCTTCGGCGCCCCCAAGATGAGCGAAGACCAATGCATCCCGCACCATCTGGCCCGCCTGGGACTGAGCGCGGCAGACGTTGACGTCATTTTTGTCGGCCATCTGCACTTTGACCATGCCGGCGGCCTGAAGCAATTGCGCCGCTGCGGCTGCGGCGCGGAGATCCATGTACAGCAAGATGAAATGGATGCCGCGCTCAGCGGCGCCGATCCTGCCATCTTTGCCGATGACCTGCAAGACGATGCTGGCGCTGCGCTCAAGTTCAAGCTGCATGCAGGCGAATACAGCGTCGTACCCGGCGTCGAGGCCATCGCCACGCCCGGCCACACCGCCGGGCATATGTCGATGTGGATTGAACTGCCTACCGGGCGCCCGATTTTGCTGGCCGGCGATGCGGCCGACTTGCAGGAAAACCTGGACCATGAAATTGCTCCGGGAACGCTATGGCAAGGGCGCGAGACTCAGGCCATCGAGAGCATCCGCAAGCTCAAGAGCATCGCGCAAGACACCTCGGCCTGGATCTGGCCCAACCACGACATGGCGTTCTATCGCAGCCTGAAACCTTTTCCGCAATTCTATGACTAAGTTCCTATGACTGAGCAATTGCCCTTTGCATGGCCTGCTGCGGCATACCTTGACAGCACTGCGGTGCCGCCGTACTACCAGGGCGTCTGGCTGCGCAGCGTGCTCGATACGCCTGAGCAGTGCGATACCACGACGTTCGTGCGCTGGATGCAGCTAAGACACTGGCACGCCGACCTGCGCATTCCCGCTGCGGCTCTGAGCGCCAGGGCCGCTGTGCCGTTAGCGCAATGCAGCGTAGCGCAACTTGCGCTGCTGGCGACGCAGCAGGGATTTTGTGGCATCACGCAAGTGACAACGGAAGGCGCAGACGCCATTTGCACCTGGCAACGCCTGGTCGATTATCAGCCACCAGGGCCTGCTGTGGATGCCGGCAGCATGGTATTTGAAGATCCCGATTGCGTCATTGAAACAGGTATTCATGGCCCTTATCGGGAGCGCTGGCACCGCCTGCCTGGCTCGACCGGACGCGCGATTGCATTGACGCAGCCAACGCACGCAGGCGCTTTGCCCAGCGCACGGCTTTTCATTGCTGGAAAATACATGATGCGGGTGCAGCCACGGCAGCAGCACGGAGCCGATTTTGAAATTTCATTCGGCCTCATCAAGGCTGGACTTTGGCATATCGAGCGCTCCACGATGCCCCAATACGAAGGCCAGTGTGTCGCTTTTTCAGTGACCCGTTGCGGCCCGGGCAAGGCGACGGCAACGGTGGTCATGGACGCCTGGTGCGACGAATGGGAAATACTCGAATGGGTAGAAGAGTGACAGCAACGAAGTGCCGCGCCAGCGCCAGCGGCGTCGACACTTGATTCCGGCTAAAGCGCTCAACGATCTCGCAACGGGTCTCGCAAATATGGCCAGTTTGCCAGCCAGCTTGAAAAACCGGCATGCATCTTTTTCCTTCAAAACACCTCCCCGTTTTGAATTCATCCGCACCTCACCGTGCGGATTTTTTTATCAGGACCAAGCCGCGCCGCGCCTCCTTGACCAGGTCCTGAAAAATCAGCTTGACAGCCCAACCGTTCATCGCGCCGTCGCCTGGCTGTGGCCTGCTCATCAAGCAGTTTGCCTGGCGCTGGCCGACTCAGACGGTATGCTGTGTCAGGTAAGAGCGCCATCCGCCATGGCAGCTGATGTCTTGCGCACCTTCGATGGCAAACGCTTCGCAGACAAACCCCTTGACCCAACGGCCGTCGGCAGTCTCGAGCGAACCGATGGCCAGCGGCGCCGGCACCTCGGCGACCAACTCGCCAAAGCGACGCAACGGCAACTCCCAGATCTCGACCTCGATGGCGACGCCATCCAGGCCGCTCTTGCAACGCTGCAGACCCGGCTTGGGTGGCGTGGTGCCGGCCAGCGCATACAGCCGATAGCACGGCGCAGTACGGGTCGTTTCTATTTTGCGGGCACCGCGCTCGGTCAGTTGCCAGTTCAGCGGCTGTCCCTGCAAATGGGCCCCGACCACGGCCAATTGCACGGTCGGCTCGTCGAACGGCAGCGCCTTGAATGCGATCTCGGCACCGGACGCTGACGCTGACGCTGACGCAAAAGCTTGCGCTGTGCCCTGCAAAGTAGCCTGCAAACGTTGCGCGGCAGCGGCCAGCAACTGGTCCGCGCCGCAGCGGCCGACCAGGGTAACGCCAGCGGGCAAGCCATCGCTGCGTGGTACAGCGGGAATGGACAGCGCTGCCATGTCGAAAAAATTGACGAAGTTGGTATAGTAGCCAAGCTGCGAATTGCCTAACACCGGCTCGCGTTCCAGGTCGTCCAGGGTCGGCATGGTCGGCGTCGTCGGTACCAGCAAGAAATCATAGCTGGCCAGTTGCGCTTCGGCCTGACGGCGCAGTTCGGCCAGCCGATAGACGCCGTTGAAGGTGTCGACGGCGCTGTACTGCTCACCTTGACCGATGATGCCGGCCACCACCGGGTTCATCGCTGCGCGCCGGGATGCAAAAAAATCGCCCACCGCCGCCAGGCGCTCGGCCACCCACGGCCCCTGATAGAGCAGCGCAGCGGCTTGACTGAACGGTACATAATCGATGCTGCCGAACTGACAGTCGCCCCGCGCGCGCAAGTGCGCCAATGCGACCGAGAACGCTTGCTCGGCGGCAGCGTCGCCGAAAAACTCCAGGCTTGCCGGTATGGCGATGCGATAGCCGCGCTGGCGCACACCGGTCATCGGCACCGGCCTGGAATAACTGTCTTCGGCGTCATAACCGGCGGCAACACCCGTCACTTGCCAGGCATCGGCCACGGTGCGCGCAAAAATCGATACGCAGTCGAGCGTACGACAGGCGGGAAAGACGCCGCGATTGCTGAGCAGACCGCGCGTTGGCTTCAAGCCGACGATGCCGTTCAAGCCAGCCGGAACCCGCCCGGAACCGGCAGTGTCGGTTCCCAGCGCAAAACCGACCAGACCGAGCGCAACCGCAACCGCAGAGCCCGAACTCGAGCCGCCCGACACATAGGCCGGATCGATGGCGTTGCGCACCGCGCCATAGGGCGAGCGGGTACCCACCAGGCCAGTGGCAAACTGATCCAGATTGGTTTTCCCAATCAGCAAAGCACCACCCGCCTGCAGTTTTTCGACCACAGTGGCCGATCTGGCCGGCTCGAATGCAAAAGCCGGGCATCCAGCCGTAGTCGGCAGGCCGACGGCGTCGATATTGTCCTTGATGGCGAAGGGAACGCCAAACAGCGGCATGCGCTCCAGCACTGCCGCCCCCTCCTCTTGCAGCAACAAGTCAAGCACGCGCGCCTGCTGCAATAACTGCACCCCATCGACCCGGCTGATCCATACTTCAGGGCGATCGACAGCGAGAATGCGTGCCAGCACGCGTTCGATGCATTGGCTCGGCAGCAGCGCACCTTGCGCATACAACTGTTGCAAGTTGGCCAGGGTCGGCAGAGCGCTGCCTGGAAGAAAGTCGGGGATAGTCATGGGTATGCTCGCAAGATGGGTAGCAAGATGAATAAACAACAGGTCCGGGCTGCAGGCGAGCGGGGACCTGCTCGTTGACACCGGTCGATCAGAAGCCGTAGCTGATGGAGCCGACCAGCTTGTTGCCCTGTTTTACGCCAAACCGATTTTCGCCGCCGAGGATGCCTTGTAAACCCCAGGTAGCGCCAGTGCTGCCGATGGGCTGGGTGAGGCCGACGATCAGGTGACGAAACCCTCCGGAACTGGGCGCATTGCCAGACAAACAGCCGCTAACTGAAAAGCTCTCACCTGCCGGACAGGCCGCGCCAGTGCGGGTGTCGGTGGTGCCGAGATACTTGCCTTGCTTCTTGTATGAATAAAAGCCCAGCGAGGTGGTCAAGGTAATGTCATACGGCAATGCCTTCACGTGATTCAGCGTCCAATACGTGTCGCCTTTGTTGCCCCATACGACATCGTTGAGCAAGGTCTGAGCGATCGCACTGAACTCGCCATAGCTGATGCCCAGTTTGGTTTCGAGCCCGTTCGAATGCGACCCGTTCAGATAAACATAACCGGTTGCACCCACTGTGTAGCCGACGTCGCCGAACTTGCCGTTGTAGCCGCCGTAAAGGTCGTTTTCGATCGACTTATTTTTTTGAAAATCAATGATCGAAGTGCTATAGGATTTGCCAAGCTGCTCGTAAGAGTAATTGATCATCGAACCGAAATAGCCGACATACAGGCCGGACGGATCGACATAGTCTGCGCCCCACTGCAATACCGGCTTGTCCGATTCCGGCGCATCGGCTCCTGCATTGCCAGCGGGTTGGCCCGGGCCGTAAGTGCTGGTCACGCCACGCAAAATGTAATGACTGACCAGATCGACATGTCCGGTCAGGGTCGGGCCGGCCGGTTCCTCTGCAGCGATGGCGGCGCCCGCGCCAAACAAGACGCCGCAGGCGGCGGCAATTGTCAATACTGCGGGGCGATACAGTGATGTGATGCGTGACATGGTAACTTCCCTTGAAAATATTTTATACGACGGGTTGGCTGAACTATTGTGATGCCGGTACTGGGTACAACGAATCCGGTTTTGCTGCTCAGGCGCCGGTCAGCGCCAGGCAGGCGGCTCTTAGTCCGCCTGGTCTTCAAGGATCGCGATCGCTTGTCCGGCGGCCACTGGCGTGCCTTCGCCAACGAGCCATTCGACCAGCCTGCCGGCCTCAGTGGTGCTCAAGGTGATTTCCATCTTCATCGATTCGAGGATCGCCACCTTATCGCCGGCCGCGAGTGCATCGCCAGGCCGGGCCATCAGTTTCCAGACGCTGCCCGGAATGTCGGCGCGCAAAAAGCGCTGTCCGGCCGGAAGTTCAGCCTGTGCGCCCACCGCCACGCCAGCGTCCTCACTGACCCAGTGCGCTTGTCCATTGACATGCCAGGCATCGCGCTCGGCATCGAACGCGCCCTGCTGGCGCTGCTTGAAATTGGCAATCGGTGCCTGCTCGGCGGCGAGGAAGCGGTTGTAATCGGCCAGCGAAAACGTGGTTTCCTCGATCTTGACGTCGAAACGCCCGAGCGGAAAATCCTGTCGATGTTCGAGCAACTGCGCTTCGCTGACTTCATAAAACCGGATCTGGTCAAACAGGCGCAGCAGCCACGGCTTGCCATCGCGAAAGCTGGCGCTCTGACGGTCGCGATTCCACATCTGCACCGTGCGGCCGACGAACTGGTAACCGCCCGGCCCTTC
>JBLHNV010000060.1:0-11607 GCA_047623125.1 Janthinobacterium sp.
ATCCGCAGTCGTCCAGATGATGGCGCGTTTCACCGCTCTGGTGCGCCAGGATGTGCCGCAGCAGCGCCGCTGTTCGTATTATTGTGATCCCGCGCTGCTGGCGACGATGCGAGCCGAGATCGAGATCGAGGCCGCCCTGATCGGTTGCACGGTGCTGTATTCGGCCGATCGCTACCTCGACATCATGCCGGGCGCGACCAACAAGGGTTCCACGCTGGCAACGTTGGTCGAGCATCTGGGCATCGCGCCCACCAGCGTGCTGGTGGCCGGCGATACGCTCAACGACTTGTCGATGTACGGCATCGGTTTTTCCGGCGTCTGCGTCGGCAAGTCCGAACCGGCATTGCTGGCGGCGACCAAGGGTCAGGAGCGCGTGCTGCACGCGACCAAATCCGGCTGCGGCGGTATCTTGGAAGCGATTCGGTATTTCGATCTGTTTGACGCCAGGCAGATCAGGCGCTATGCGCCCCCGGTGTACGACACCGGCAAGGCCAAGCTGGTGATGGTATATCACCGCTTGCCGTATGAAGAAGTCGTCTTCGATGGTGAGCAGATGCGCCGTCCGCACAGTTCGCCCAACGGCATCATACCGAGTTTGCTGAGTTTTTTCAGCGACGGACATCCGGGTTCGTGGGTGGCATGGAGCATACAAGATTGCAAGAGTAGCAATTTCGAAACGCATACCGAAGTCGATGCCGCGCGCTATCCGAATCTGATCGCCGCGCGCGTGCCATTGACCACGAACGAAGTCGATGTTTTTTACAAACGCTTTTCGAAAGAAGCGTTCTGGCCCATCATCAACACGTTTTGGGAACGGGCCCGTTTCGTCGATGCCGACTGGCAATTGTTCAAGCAAGTCAATCGCCGTTTTGCCGAAGCGGCTGCTGCCGAAGCGGCGCCCGGCGCGACCATTTGGCTGCACGATTACAACCTGTGGATGGTGCCATCGACGCTGCGCGAATTGCGTCCCGACTTGAAGATTGCATTTTTTCATCACACGCATTTCCCTGCCGGCGATATCTTCAACATTATTCCGTGGCGCCGTGAAATCCTGGGCAGCTTGCTTGCCTGTGATTACATCGGTTTCCATATTCCGCGCCAAGCCGAGAATTTCATCGATACGGTGCGCAGTTCGGTGCCGTTCAAGGTCGTCAAGCGGATGGCTTGCGCGCCGCGTTTTCTGACGTATGGCTGCGCGGTAGGTGTTGAAACGATGGTCACTGAAATGGACGTGGGTGAGCGCCGCGTGCGCCTCGGCGCACACCCGGTGGGCACCGATGTCGGGCGCATCCGTGCTTGTCTGGCGTTGCCCGATATGCGCTCCAATATCGACAAGATTCGTACCGAAATTGGTGATCGCAAGCTGGTGCTGTCGATCGAACGGCTCGACTACGGCAAGGGTATTCTTGAAAAATTGCTGGCATTCGAGCGCCTGTTCGAAGTTGAGCCAGACTTGCTTGGCAAGGTCACGCTGGTGATCGTGTGTGTGCCGGCGGCCAAGGAAATGACGATTTACCGCGCGTTGCAAACTCAGATCGACCAGGCGGTGGGACGTATCAACGGCTGCTATTCGCGTATCGACTGGACACCGGTACGTTTTTTTGCACGTGCATTGCCGTTCGAGGATGTTGTCGCTCATTATGCGGCAGCCGACGTAATGTGGATTACGCCGCTGCGCGATGGTCTCAACCTGGTGGCCAAGGAATTCATTGCCGCGCAAGGCGTTTCCGAAGGCAGCGGGGTACTGGTATTGTCGGAATTTGCCGGCGCTGCGGCCGAACTGAAGGGCGCTTTGCTGACCAATCCGCACGACACTACCAACATGGTCAGTATTTTGATGCAGGCTTTGACGATGACGCAGGATGAACGGCAAGGGCGGCAACGCAATCTGTTCGATATCGTGTCGCACTACGATCTGGCACGCTGGGGCCGCGACTTCCTCGATGCCGTGGCCAGCGATGAAAGTCCCGGCCAGCCCGAGGACGTGAAGGAACTGGTGCTCAAGTAGTGCCGGGCGGGGATGGGCAGCTTTAATGTTATATTTGTCGAATCACAATATTAATTCTCATGCGGAGTGTTATCGATGAAAAATGCCAGTCCCCGTTCATTGCCGCGTCGCTCGCATGGTGCGTCGTTGCCGGTGCGCGTTGCGCCGGGTTCAAGGCGGCCTCTTGTACTGAGTCCGATACTGGCCCTGGCCCTGGGCTTGTCGCTGACCTTGTCCGCAGCTATCGCGGCGCCGTCGGCCTATGTCAAGATCACCCCATTAGGCAGTCACGACGGTGAATTTTGCGCCGCCGACCGGGCGCTTGTTTTTGAAGATCCCGATGGCACACGGATACTGTACGACGCCGGGCGTACCGTTCGCGGCGCCAGCGATCCCCGTCTGGGCAAGATCGATGCGGTATTGCTGAGCCATTTGCATGGCGATCATCTGGGCGACCTGCATCAGCCGGCGGCCAACGCAGGTTCTTGCGCCAAGCCTGATTTTTCAGTAGCGATCACGCCGTCATCGGTGACCGAGCAAGTGGCGCTGGCCAAGAAGTCCACGTTATTCGTCGGTGGCGAAATGGCGAGTTTCTTTGCGCGCCGGATGAAGGAGGCCGGTGCCAGCGCGAATCAGGTGCAGCTGGTGCGCTTTGGTGGCGAAAGCCGGATCGGCGGCGTCACGATTGCCAGCGTGCCGGCGGCGCACTCGAATGGTCTGGATCCGAAATTCCTTGAAAAGGGCATCGGCGACATGCTGTCAAAAAGTGCATTGACCGCGTATGTCGGTCCCGCCGGCGGCTATGTGGTGACCTTTTCCAACGGACTCGTTGTCTACCTGTCCGGCGACACTGGCCTCATTGCCGACCAGGATCTGGTGGTGCGTGGTTTTTACAAGGCCAAACTGGCCGTGCTCAATATCGGCGGCACGTATTCGACCGGGCCGCGCGAAGCTGCGCATGTGATCAATCATCTGGTGCAACCGAATGCGGTGATCGCATCGCATGCGAATGAGGCCGCCACCCGGGAAGGGACGTTATTGGTCGGTACCAAAACGATGGAATTCAAGCATGCCGTCAAGGTGCCGACCTATCTTCCGCTGAGCGGAAAGACGATGGAATTTGATGCCAACGGGAAATGCGTGGCTGGTTGCTGACGCTGGCGGCAAGCCAGTTCAAGGCAATGCTTGCACGCATGGCAAGGCCTGCACGCATACTTGCGATTTTCCGGCGCGCTTGGCCTGGTACATCGCCGTGTCGGCGACGTTGACCAGCAAGTCGGCGCACACCGATGTGCCGGGAGTGTAAAAGGTCAGTCCGATGCTGGCGCTGACCTGCACCGATCCGGTTCCGGTTGATATCGGTTCACCGATCGACTGCAGCAATTTTTCGGCAATTGCCAGCGCATCCATGCGCCTGGCAGCGGTCAGTCCCTCCAGCAGTACGGTGAATTCATCGCCGCCCAGTCTGGCCACCGAGTCCGACAAGCGCAAACACGCTTGCAGCCTGCGGCCAATTTCACGCAGCAGCAGATCGCCCGCCGCGTGCCCCCATCCATCGTTGACGGCCTTGAATCCATCGAGGTCGAGAAACAGCAGCGCGAATGTGGTTTCGCTGCGATCTGCGCGGGCCATCGCTTGCGGCAGCATTTCAAACAGCGCGCGCCGGTTCGGCAACTCGGTCAGCGGGTCCAGCCACGCGTCGCGCTCGCGCGATTGTTCGGCCAGCTTGCGCTCGGTGATGTCATGCAGGAAGGCGCTGAAAATTTTTTGTCCGTCGAAGCCCAGTGCCTGGATGCGCACTTCGACCGGCAGCATCGTGCCGTCACGGCGGGTGGCGGACAACTCCATGCGCTTGTTTAATAGCTTCTCTTGCCCGGATTCAAGATAGCGTTTCATTCCGGCGCGGTGCGCATCGCGCAGGTGGGACGGGATGATCAATTGCTCGAGCAGACAGCCTATGGCATCGCCGGCGCTCCAGCCGAAGGTCTGCTGGGCTTGCCGGTTCCACGCAGTGACAGTGCCGCTTTGGTCTATGCAGACGTAGGCGTCGTTGGCATTTTCGAGAACGGCGCTCAGTTCGGCCTCGCGTTTGAGCAGCGCCTGCTGGAAATGCTGCTGCCGCTCCATGCTCTGGGAGAGTAAGTCGTTGGCGTTGCTCAGTGAGCGCGTGCGTTCCCCGACCCGCTGTTCAAGATCGAAATGCAGTGTGGCCAGCGCGGCTTCGGCTTTCTTGCGGGTCTCGATATCCTGGATGATGCAGACGAAATATTCCAGATCGCTGTTGTCATTGACTTGCTTGGTGACGCTGAGATTGACCCATATGGCATGGCCATCTTTGCGCAGGTAGCGCTTGTCGCGCTGATAGCGGTCGATCTTGCCATCGGTCAGTTGTTGCCGCAAACCGAGGTCGGTGTCGATATCGTCCGGGTGCGTGATCTGCTGGAAGGTCAGTCGCGCCATCTCTTCCTTGCTGTAAGCGACGATGTCGCACAGCGTATCGTTGACGCTAATCCAGCTGCCGTCTTGCGCTACCAGCGCGATGCCCACCGCTGCGCGCTGCAAGATTGCGTGATAGTGCGCTTCATTTTGCTTTAGCGGCGCTGCCACCGTAGCGCTGCACTGTTGCGTGTGCAGTGCAGCGCGGTTGTCAGTGACATTGTCACTGACGTTATTCATGGAGTATTGCGCGATGCCGTCGCCAGCGAGCGCTGCCAGGTCGGCCAGCGTCGCGCGTTCGTCTTGCGACAGCGTCCGCGGCCGGGTATCGATCGCGCACAGCGTGCCAACGATTGTCCCCGCCTGATTGTGGATCGGCAGGCACGCATAAAAGCGGATCGCCGTGCCACCAGACAGTTGCGGGCGGCAGGAGAAACGATCGTCTTGCGCCGCATCGGCCACGATGATCGGCGTAGCATAAAAAAGCGTATCCTGACCGGCAGCGCCGCTGGTCGCCGCTACAGCAAATTTTTCATCGCAGATTGTGCATATTTTGTCAGATGTGCATGCCGACCTGAACCATCTGCGCCTTGTGCCCACCAGCGACACCAGTGCGATCGGCAATTGCAACGCGCGCTTGACGACATTGGCAATGCGCTCAAAAGCCGGTTCTTCGACAGCGTCTTGCAAGTCGAGGCAGTGCAGCAGTGCCGCTTGCCCGGTGCAGTCGACGTGGATGGCAGACGGTGGCATGTGGTTATGTTCCGGTCCAAAATGCCAATTTACACGCTGGCGTGATCGCGCGGATGGTTAAATCGACTGAACTTGCGCTAGAGCAATTCCTCGTTGAGACAGGCTCATGCAGACCCGGGCATTCAATGTCGCTCATCCGGTGTGCGAGCGGGCGTTCCAGATGCGCCCCGCCCAGACGGATCGCTGCGCCCGGAGCGACCCTGATTGGCCACGATCCGGTACTGCAGGTCGAGTCCGTCCTGAACGGCGAGTGCGCCACCGAGCACGGAAAACGGCACGATGCCGAAATCGCTCTGGTTCAGGCGCAAGTTGCCACTGACCGCGATGGTGCCTGCGCCCGGTGCTTCGATGCGGGCCAAAGCGGCCATCGTGCGCGTGACGCCGTGCAGCGTGATCGACAAGTTGAGGGTGCCAAGGACGTTACCATTGACTTTGGCATCGTCCCTGGCTTTGAGCTTGATATCTTCTCCGGTGTCTGCCAGCGTGGCGTGTATCAGTACCAGCGGAAAGTGCTCTGCTTGCAATACCCTGTTCAGCATGTTGCGGCGCGTGCCGGCGATCGCATCTGCATCGGGCTGCGTGTCGAAACCCGCTTGCGCGCGTAATCCGGGTTCATCGACGGTGAGTTCATCGAGCCGGAATTGCAGATCGGCGCGGACCCACTTGTCCAATGTGCCATCTGCGCCATTGTGCATGGTCGCGTGCCCCTCGATGTTGCGGCTGGCGACGACATGGTCGTGCCCCAGGCGCGCCAGCGTGCCGCCGCGGTGGACCGTGACGGCGATCAGCGATTGTTGCGCGTCGATCCGCCACGTCCCTGGCGCCAGCGCGCGCTCATCGTCTGGCGCTGGCTGCACAGGGATGCTTGGCAGCGGGATCGGCGCGCAGGCTGTGACAAGCAGCGTCGCAGCCAGCAAGCTCGATTGTATGGCGCATCGCAACAGTGTGCGGCCATTGATAGTGCCGCTTTTTATGCAATGATATGGCATCTGCATGCGTCCTTTTCTCGATGAAATGCCGATCCTGCCTTGTCTTTGCTGCCGGCAGTGTCACCATTTGAAAATAAAGAAGGCTTAATGAAATCCTAAGCCTATTGTCGCCGATGGGTGTCACAGTAGTACCACGTTTTGCGCCACACGGTTGCGGACAAGGATGCCGGACCCATGACCGGCACGAATTCCTGAATGCGCCAAGAGGCATGGCGCAAGTATAGTCAACAAGGTATCACGCTGGTGTTACCGTTTTTACTGATGCTCCCCTGCGCTGAACAAGCGTTTCGACCTGCTGCGCTGATAAGCGCCGCAGGTTTTTTTTTGCCGCTGCGGTGGCAGTGTTCCGAGCCGATAACGCCGATCCTTCAGGCAGGCTATGATTACCTGAGACATCCGTGATCAACGCCATTGGGGGGCTTGATGATCAACTCATGGGTTGCCATTCAATCTGCCCGATATGCACGGTATCGATAATAAATACTGAGGAGACTGGATGATTGATTTATATACTGCAGCAACGCCTAACGGACATAAAGTATCGATCGCGCTGGAAGAACTGGCGTTGCCTTACGATTTGCATGTGCTGGACTTGTCTGCCAATGTGCAAAAGGAAGCATGGTTCCTGAAGATCAATCCGAACGGACGCATCCCGGCCATCGTCGACCGCGATGCCGATGATTTCCCCTTGTTCGAGTCCGGCGCGATCCTGATTTACCTGGCTGAAAAGACCGGACGCTTGATGCCGCAAGATCCCAAGGGGCGCTCGCTGGTGCTGCAATGGCTGATGTTTCAGATGGGTGGCATCGGCCCGATGATGGGACAGGCGAATGTCTTCTTTCGCTATTTTCCTGAAAAGATCCCGGCTGCGATTGACCGTTATCAGGGCGAAAGCAAACGCCTGTTCCGCGTGCTCGACGCCCGCTTGCAAGACCATGAATACCTGGCCGGTGACTATTCGATCGCCGATATTGCCAACTGGGCCTGGGTGCGTACCCATAACTGGTCCGGTGTGACGCTGGACGATGTGCCGCATTTGCAGCGCTGGGTGCGCACCATCGGCGCGCGGGCAGCGGTTCGACAAGGCATACTGATGCCACCGTCGGCGTTAAATCGAAAGGCTGACGATGAAAAATCGCAACAGTTCATAGCGCAAGCGCGCAAGATGCTTGAAACCGGGCAATCGCGCGATTAATTTGCTGACGCGTCGTTTGAGTGATCAATAAAAAATGTTTAATAAAGCAATAAATCCATTCACGGAGACATAAGAAATGAAACTTTACACCAGCCCACGGGCACCGAATCCGCGTCGCGTCACGATGCTCATGGCTGAAAAGTCGATCACCGGCATCGAACAAGTGAGCATCGATCTGACGGCCGGCGAGCATCTTTCTGCTGCCTACATGGCCAAGAATCCGGTGGGTCGGGTTCCGGCGCTCGAACTCGATGATGGCCGCGTGCTGTGCGAAACGCGCGCAATTTGTACCTATCTCGAAGGTTTGTATCCGGAGCCGAACCTGATGGGCGTCGGTTTCGAGGAGCGCGCCTTCATCGAAATGGCCGACCGCCGCGCCGAACTGCATCTGTTTTTTGGCATCGCCAACTGGATCCGTCACAGCCATCCCGGACTGGCGGCGCTGGAACAGCCACAGTTTCCCGATTTCGGTGCTGCGCAAGGGATCAAGATGCGCGAATCGGCGCGCTGGCTCGATACGGTGCTGGCAACGCAGCCCTTTGTCGCCGGTGAGCGCTTCACGATTGCCGACATCACCGCCTTTTGCGCGCTCGAATTTGCGCGCGGCTTGATGAAATTTGTGCCCGGCGCCGAAGGCATGGAACATTTGCAAGCCTATCGCGACCGGATCGCAGCGCGCCCTAGCGCTTCTGTGTTGTAATTTTGCCGCTGGCGAGTTGGCGTCGGGCCCATACGGTCCCGGCGCCGTTTTAATGCCGGTCCGGTGCAAGCCGGCCCCCCGGCACAGTGCGCTTGCGCGATAATGAGGGGCGCCCAGGTCGTGTGCCCAAGCCGGGTTTTCACGCTGTGCGCCTTTTGAGCGGACCCTATGCCTGCAACCGTGACACCCGGCCTGCTTGTCTTGCACAGCAACGAACTTGAACAATTGCGCAGCACCGTATTCGAGTGGCTGCGCAACAATCCGCTGGCGCCGCTGGAATCGGAACTGTTTCTGGTGCAGTCGAACGGGGTCGCCGAATGGCTGAAGATTGCGCTGGCCGAAGAAATGACCGTGTGCGCGGCGACCCGCATCGCCTTGCCGGCGCGCTTTTTATGGGAAGGGTACCGCACGATGCTGGGGCGCGAACGGGTGCCGGTGCGCTCCGCGTTCGACAAGCAAGCTTTGACCTGGCGCTTGATGCGGCTGTTGCCGACGCTGCTGACCGATGCCGTATTCGCGCCGCTGCGCCATTTTCTGGCCGATGGCGCACCTGAACGCCGTTTGCAACTGGCCGAGCGGCTATCCGATTTGTTCGACCAATATCAAGTCTATCGCGCCGACTGGCTGGCCGACTGGGCTCTGGGGCGCGACCAGTTGCGCGATCCTTCCGGTGGGGCGCGCCCTTTGCGAGCTGATCAGCTTTGGCAGGCGCAGCTGTGGCGCTCGGTCATCGCCAGCGTGCCGCCGCCGCAGCGCCTGCTTGGCCGCGCCATGATCCACGATGCATTTCTGGAGGCCATCGCGCGCGGCGACTTGCCGGCAGCGCGGATGCCGCGTCGCGTCGTGCTGTTTGGCATCTCCGCGCTGCCGTACCAGAGTTTGCAGGCACTGGCGGCATTGGCGCGCCATACGCAGGTGCTGCTGGCCGTGCCCAACCCATGTCAATTCTATTGGGGTGACATCATCGAAGGGCGCGATTTGCTGCGCGCCGCGCACAAGCGCCAGCAATTGCGCAAAGGCCAGGATCTGAGCCAGGTGGCGCTCGAAGAACTGCATGCGCACAGCCATCCGCTGCTGGCAAGTTGGGGCCGGCAGGGGCGCGACTTCATCCGCATGCTCGATGAATTCGATACCTCCGACCAGTTTGCCGACGCCGCGATGCTGCGCATCGATCTGTTTGGCAACGATCCGGGAGTGACGCTGCTGGCGCAAGTGCAGGCCGCGATCCGCGACCTGCTGCCGCTGGCCGAACACGTTGCGCCGGTGCCAACGGCAACGGACCAGTCGATCGTGTTCCATGTCGCGCACAGCGTGCAGCGAGAAGTGGAAATATTGCACGACCAGTTGCTGGCCATGTTTGCCAGCAGCGATCTGCCCGATTTGCGTCCGCGCGACATCGTCGTGATGGTGCCTGACATCGATACCTTTACTGCGGCGATCCAGTCGGTCTTCGGACAGCACAAGCGCAGCGATGCGCGCGCCATCCCGTTCGAGATCGGCGATGTCAAGGACCGCAGCGTCAACCCGCTGCTGGTGGCGCTGGAGTGGCTGTTGCGGCTGCCGCAGCAGCGCTGTCGCCAGAGCGAGGTGCGCGACTTGCTCGACGTGCCGGCGCTGGCGGCGCGCTTCGGCTTGAGTCTTGACGACTTGCCGCTGCTGGGCGCATGGATCGCTGGCGCCGGCGTGCGCTGGGGGCTGGACCAGACGCATCGCGACGCGTTGGGGCTGGGCTCGGCTGGCGAACAGAATGCGTGGATTTTCGGCTTGCGCCGCATGCTGCTCGGTTACGCCAGCGGCTTTGGTGATTGCTACGCCGGTATCGAACCGTATCCGGAAGTGGGCGGCCTGGATGCCCAACTGGCTGGATCGCTGGCGCAACTGGTCGACGCCCTGCTGGCATGGCGCGCGCAACTGGACATCGCCCGCACGCCGCAGGCGTGGGGCAGCGTGGCGCGCGCGCTGCTGGCGGCGTTTTTCAAGGCCGGTGACGATGACGATCGCCTGACGCTGGCGCAACTCGATGACGCTTTGCAAAGTTGGCTGGAAACGTGCGAACAGGCCGACTATGTCGAGTCAGTGCCGCTGGCCGTGCTACGCGAAGCGTGGCTGGGCGGCTTCGACGAGCCGACGCTGAACCATCAGTTCGTCTCGGGCGGCGTGACTTTTTGCACGCTGATGCCAATGCGGGCGGTACCGTTTCGCGTTGTTTGCCTGCTCGGCATGAATGATGGCGACTATCCGCGCAAAACCAGCGGCGCTGATTTCGATTTGCTGGCCTTGCCCGGTATGGCGCGCCCGGGCGACCGTTCGCGGCGCGACGATGACCGTTACCTGATGCTCGAAGCGTTGCTGGCTGCGCGCAGCAAGTTGTACATCAGTTGGGTCGGGCGCAGCGTGCGCGACAATAGCTTGCAAGCGCCCTCGGTGCTGGTGTCGCAGTTGCGCGATTATCTGGCAGCGGGCTGGAAGTTTGATCCTGCCGCGCTGACCACGGAACACGCACTGCAACCGTTTGGTCGCAGATATTTTGAACAGGGCGGCTTGCTGACCTATGCCGGTGAATGGCGCGCAGCCCATGTGGCCAATGTCGTTGACGCAACCCGGGCCGGGTCTGCTGTTTTGAGCATGCTCGATGGCTTGCCGCCATTCGAACCCGATTCCCGTTTCCGGCTGACGCTGGGTGAACTGGCGCGCTTCGTGCGCCAGCCAGCAACGTATTTTTTCCTGCGTCGCCTCGACGTCACGTTCATCGACAGTACGCGCCTGGGCGACGATGAAGAACCGTTTGCGCTCGACGCGCTGCAGCGCTATGTGCTCGAAGATGCGATGCTGGAAGAGACGCAAGGCGGTAGCGTGCAAGGTGGTCGCGTGCCTTGTGCGGCGACCGATGTGCGCGCCAGCCTGATTGCGCGCGCCGGCAAGTTGGCGCGCGAAGGTGTGTTGCCGATCGGCTTGATCGGCGCGCAGTGGCAGCATCAGCTGGTCGATGCGCTGGTGCCGGTGCGGCGCGCCTGGTTGGCGCTGTGCCTGCAGTATCCGCATGCCTGCGACAAGCTCGCGCTCGACGTGCGTCATGGCGATCTGGTGCTGGAAGACTGGCTTGATCACTTGCGCCATGATGGCAATAATGGCAGCGCGACGGTGTGTCTGATGCAGATGTCGTCCAAGGTGCGGGGCAAGAAAGGCGGGCTGCGCGGCGACAAGTTGATCGCGCTGTGGCTGCGGCTATTGGCCGCCGCGGCCCAAGGCAGCGCTGTCACCGGCGTACTGGTGGCACGCGACGCGGTACTGCGGATGGCGCCGCTCGACCCGGTCGCAGCGTGCGCGGTGTTGCAAAGCCTGTTCGGCTTGTGGCGTGACGGCATGAACGCGCCGTTGCCAACTGCTTGCAAGACGGCGCTGGCGCTGCTGCAAGATGGCGATCCGGCGCTGGTCTATGACGGTGCACATCAGATTTCCGGCGAATCCGATCAAGCTTGCCTGGCCCGATTGTGGCCCGATTTTGCCAGCCTGGCGGCGCAAGCGCGCTGGCACGACGTCTCAAGCG
>JBLHNV010000061.1:0-11602 GCA_047623125.1 Janthinobacterium sp.
GCTTGATCGGTCATGTCAGGTTCTCCTGTCGGGTCATTCTTGCTTGCAAGTAATCAAACAGATCGTTCGGCGTGCGCAGGCGCGCGTAATCGGACTCCGGAATGTCGACGCCAAGCCGTTCATGCAAGGAAATCAGAAAATTGAGCCAGTCCATCGAATCGAGATCGACCTGATCGCGCAGCAGCTGATCAAAGACCAGATCGTCTTGCTGCACCTCGGGTGCGATCGATTGCAGCGCCGCTATCACGCAATCGATCAGTTGCTGCCGGTTCATTGCTTGCATGGCACGCCTTTCCAGTTAAAGTGCATCAGGTCGTTGCAGCCAGTCGCGAATCGCGGCCAGGAACAAGGCACCGCGATGACCGTCGGAAACCCGATGATCGGCGGCCAGGCTGACGGTCAGCGCCGGCATCACGCACAACGTGCCATCGGCGACCCATGCACGCTCGGCGATGCGACCGAACCCGACCAGCGCCACCTGCGGCGGATAGATCACGCCATGGACTTGTTCGACCCCCCGCTCGCCCAGACTGGTCAGCGTGATGGTCGGGTCCGACATTTCGGAACTGCGCAGCGAACCGGCGCGCGCGCGCCGCACCAGGTCAGTCAGATCCGCCATCAATTGCGGCAGCGTTTTTTGTGCAACATCGTGAATCGCCGGCGCGACGAGTCCGCCCTGACGCAGCGCAATCGCGACGCCGACATGGGCCGCAGCCGATGGCTGGAAAGCGCTATCGCGAAAGTGGCCATTCATGTCCGGGAATTGATCGAGCGCCAGCGCGAGCGCTTTTAGCAGCAACACGGCGATCAGCAAGCGTTCATTGACGGGACGCTGCTCATTGCCTGCCACCAGCCATTGCTGCGCCATGCGCAGCGGCACCGGTTCGCTCAGATAGTAATGCGGAATTTCCCGTTTCGAGCGGCTCATCGCAGCGGCGATCGCCTGCCGCATGCCCGACAGAGCGCCGTCGGCAGCGGCCACAGATGACGGCTGTGCGACAGATGACGGTGCAACAGATGACGGTGCAACCGTAGCGGCACTGGCTGCGCGTTCGACATCTTGCAGCGTGACACTGCCACCGGATCCGGTGGCGGTCACGCTGCTGGCCAAGGCGTCTTGTTCGAGGCCGAGCTCGGCGGCACGCCTTCGCGCAGCGGGCGAGATGCGGCGTCGCACCGACGGGGCGGCGGCCGAGGTGGCAGACGGCGGCGCAGCCGGGGGGGCGGCCGGGGTAGAGGCCGAGGTGGCAGACGGCGGCGCAGCCGGGGGGGCGGCCGGGGTAGAGGCCAAGGTGGCAGCCGGGGTGGCGGGCGGTTTTTTCCCGGCGCCGGCAACGACGGCACTGTCAGCACTGTCGGCACTGTCAGCACTGTCAGCACTGTCGGCACTGTCATCCTTGCCGCGCAGCTTGGCAAGGATAGTGCCCACCGGCACAGTCTCGCCGGGCTGGACCAGCAATTCGAGTACCGTGCCCTCTTGCCAGATTTCAATATCGACCGCCGCCTTCGATGTATCAACGACCGCGACCACCTGACCGCGCTTGACCGTATCGCCCGGCTTGATGTGCCATTCGAGCAGCTTGCCCTGATCCATGTCGGAGCCCAGCGCTGGCAGCGTGAACGAGATCATTTGTTGTCCCTCATGACAGACCCATCGCCAACCGCGCCGCAGCGACGATGGCCGGCACTTGCGGCAACGCCGCCTGCTCCATGTGCTGCGCGTAGGGTATCGGCACTTCTGCGCTGCACACGCGCGCAACCGGTGCATCGAGATCGTAAAACGCCTGTTCCATGATGCGAGCGACGATTTCTGCAGCCAGGCTGCCGCTCTTCCAGCCTTCGTCGACGATGACCGCCCGATGCGTCTTGCGCACCGAAGCGATGATGGTATCGGCATCAAGCGGGCGCAACACGCGCAAATCGATGACTTCGGCATCGATGCCTTCTTGCGCCAGCTGCGCTGCCCCCTGCAGCGCTTTCGGCACGCAACCGCCATAGGCGATCAGGCTGACGTCAACGCCAGTGCGCCGCACTGCAGCGCGCACGATGTCGCAGGCACCCGGGCTGTCGGCGACGTCATCGTCGATGTTGTACAGTTGCGCGTGCTCGAAGATGATCACCGGGTCCGGGTCGGCCAGCGCCGGCGCGAGCATGCCGCGCGCATCGGCCACGGTCGCTGGCGCCAGCACCTTGAGCCCCGGCACATGCGCATACCACCCTTCCAGACTGTGTGAGTGCTGGGCGGCCAATTGGCGGCCGGCGCCGGTCGCCATCCGGATCACCAGCGGCACGTTGAACTGGCCACCTGACATATGGCGCAGCGTGGCCGCGGTATTGACGATCTGGTCCAGCGCCAGCAAGCTGAAGTTGATCGTCATGATTTCGACGATGGGCCGCATGCCGCCCAGCGCGGCGCCTATGCCGGCACCGACGAAGCCCAGTTCGGACAGCGGCGTGTCACGGATGCGCTGCGCTCCGAACTCGGCCAATAAATCTTTCGATACCGCATACGAGCCGCCGTATTTGCCAACATCTTCCCCCATCAGGAAGACGCGCGAATCCGCCAGCAGCGCCTCGCGCAGCGCCGCCCGCAATGCTTCCCGGTAGCTCATTTTCATGCCGACACCTCGGGTGCGCAGACATGGTTGAGCAAATCTTCAACCGCTTCCCACGGCGCCGCTTCGGCAAAGGCGACTGCAGCATCGACCTCGCGCTGCGCAGCCGCATCGAGATCGATGAATTCTTGCTCGCTCAGCTTGCCCTCATTTTTGAGGCGCGTCGAAAACGTCAGCAACGGTCCGCGCGATTTCCAGCGTTCAATTTCAACCTTGTCGCGATACAGTTCGGGATCAAACATCGAATGCGCGCGGAAACGGTAAGTCTGGCATTCAATAAAGAACGGCCCCTTGCCATCGCGCACGTGTTGCACAGCGCCGCTGACGATTTCGTGCACCGCCAGCACATCCATGCCATCAACGACTGCGGCCGGTATGTTGTAGCTGGCCGCCTTGGCGCACAGGTCGGTTTGCGACTCGGAACGTTCCAACGCCGTTCCCATCGCATAGAAATTATTTTCACAAATGAACAGCACCGGCAAACGCCACAATGCCGCCAGGTTCATCGATTCATGAAACACGCCTTCGGCGATCGCACCTTCGCCGAAAAAGCAGATGCTCACGCGCGTGCTCTGTTGCAGCTGGTCGGCCAGCGCCAGGCCAGTGGCGAGCGCCAGACCGCTGCCGACGATCGCGTTGCCGCCATAGAAATTCGTGGTGCGGTCAAACAAATGCATCGAGCCTCCGCGCCCACCCGAGCAACCGGTTGCCTTGCCGTACATCTCGGCCATGATCGCGTTCATCGCGATGCCGCGCACCAGTGCATGCGCATGTTCACGATAAGTGGCCACGATGTTGGCGTCGGTAGCGAGCGCGTGCAGCGCGCCAACGGCGACGGCTTCTTCGCCGACGTACAGATGCAAAAAGCCACGGATCTTGCCGGCGCCATACAGCTCAGCCGCTTTTTCTTCCAGGCGCCGTATGCGCAGCATGTCGGCCAGCAACGCAATGCAAAAGGGCTTTTCATATGATATTGCCATGATCACAATTCCTCATCATTGTGTTGCGCGCTCGCTATCCCGCCTCGAGTGTCGAAATATCGCCTTCCGGCAAGCCCAGTTCACGCGCCTTCAACAAGCGGCGCATGATCTTGCCGCTTCTGGTCTTCGGTAACGTTGGCAGGAAATCGATTTCCTTGGGCGCCACCGCCGCACCGAGTCGCTTGCGCGCATGCGCCAGCAATGCCATGCGCAACTGCGGTGATGCCGTGTAACCGGTTTTCAGCGACACGAATGCCTTGACCATTTCGCCGACCGTCGGGTCCGGCTTGCCGATCACGCCAACCTCGGCAACAGCCGGATGCTCCATCAGAGCGCTTTCGACTTCGAAAGGGCCGATCAAGTGGCCAGCCGACTTGATGACATCGTCGATGCGCCCGATGAACCAGAAATAGCCGTCGGCATCGCGCCGGACCAGGTCGCCGCTCAGGTAGAGCGTGCCGGCAAAGCATTTTTGATAGCGTTCTTCATTGTGAAGGTAGCCGCGCAGCATCGACGGCCAGCCACGTCGCAGCGCCAGTTCGCCCTCGACTCCCGCTTCGTCGATCACCGTCACCACCCCGGCACCATCCTTTTGCACGATACAGGCGTCGATGCCGGGCAGCGCACGCCCCATCGAACCGGGCTTGATGTCGAAGCCGGGCGTGTTCGCGATCATGATGCCACCGGTCTCGGTCTGCCACCAGTTGTCGTGGATCGCATGTCCCAGCACTTCCTTGCCCCACCACACCGCCTCGGGATTGAGCGGTTCGCCGACGCTGGCGATGAAGCGCAGCGCCGGCAAAGCGTATTTTTTGGCGATCGCGTCGCCCGCCTTCATCAGCATCCTGATCGCGGTCGGTGCCGTGTACCAGACCGTGACTTTTTGTTGCTGCAAGATCGCATACCAGCGCTCGGCATCGAAATCGCCCTCGTCGATGATCGACGTCACCCCATGCAGCAGCGGCGCGATAATGCCATACGATGTGCCGGTCACCCAGCCCGGGTCGGCGGTACACCAGTAGATGTCGTCCGGATGCAAGTCGAGCGCATATTTGCCGGTCGTCCAATGCGTCAACGCCGCGCCGTGCACATGCATGGCGCCCTTCGGCGCCCCGGTCGTGCCGCTGGTGAAATGCAATAGCGCGACATCTTCGGCGCTGGTAGCGACGATGTCGAACTCGCTGGACGCTTGCGCCATCAATGCGCTCAGATCCAGCGTGCCGGGAATCTCGCCCGGGTTTTGCCCTGCCTCGTGCACCAGCAGCACGTGTTTCAGCGCTGGCAGTTGCGCGCGGATCGGTTCGACCTTGCGCCGATACAGCAATGGCGTCGTGACCAGCACGCTGGCATCGCCCAATGCCATGCGCGTGGCGATCGGCTCGGGTCCGAAGGCGGAAAACAGCGGGCACACCACGGTGGCATTCTTCATGCTGCCCAGCACCGCGATATACAGTTCAGGAATGCGGCCAGCGAGCACGAACAGGCGTTCGCCCTTGCCTACGCCCAGCGTTTTCAAGACATTGGCAAAGCGGTTGGTCAGCCGCGACAGTTCGGCATAGCTGATGTCGCGCGGATCATCGTGCCTATCGCCTTGCTGCTCGCTTGCTGCAGCGCCGGATCGCTGCTGCGCGCGGAGAAAGCGAAATGCCGACTTGTCGCAGCGGGCGCCATGGGCATGGCGCTCGATCGTTTCGAACGCAATATTGAGTCCGCCGCCCGGCAAACCGGCCAGTTCGTGGCGCGCCGACTCCCACGAAAAGGTGCGCCGCAGCGCATCGTAATCGGTCCAGTTCGGCGTTACCGCAAGCTGCGCCGCGTCGCTGCGTATGATATTGGAACGTTCCACAATTGCCCCCGCGTATCTGAAAACTCTGTCCTATTGTGCTGCCGCCGGGGCAGGCAATCGTTTGAGGGTGCGCAAACTCCCTGCAATCTTGTCAGGCTGACACCGGCCTTCAGGCCTGGTGCACACCGGCATTGCCAATCGGTAACGTGCGAGTGGCGCGGATATACGAATCTCGTCAGCAATTTTCGGAACAAAGTCATGAATAAGTCTAAAATGCCGGTTATTACCTGTCCCGCCTGCTGCGTCCGATGTTTTTTTTACAACCCGGCGCCAGCCATATTCTGGCCACGCTGGCGCACTCTTGCGGCAGGCTTGATCCAATTTAATCGCACGACCGATGGCAACCACGAAGATGACATTCTCCCTACGGAACCTTGGCGCTCCATTCCATGCACTGCGCGCCCGCACCTTGATCATTGCCGCTATCGGGCTGGTGCTGTGCGCCGGTGCCGTGCTGGCGCAAGTGTTGCAGCAATCGAATCCGGTACCGCTGGTTAAGCTGGCCGCACCGGTAGCGCCGCCCGTTACGATGACGGAGGCGGCACCGGTGCCGGCGCCCCCTCCCGCACCGGTCACATTGGACACGCTGACCGTGCAGCGCGGCGATATCGAACAAACGGTCATAGCAGCAGGAAAATTGCAACTATTTCACTACGCCGATGCGAATGCGCAGGTTGCCGGCCAGGTCAAGCAAGTGTTGTTCGGGATCGGCGACAAGGTCAAGTCCGGCCAGATGATGATAGAAATTACGCCGACGCTGCAACCGGCCAGGGCTGAAAACAACCGCGCTCAGATGGCGCGCCTGGAAGCGGAACTGGCAGACCAGCGCGGGCAGTTGGATTTTGCCCAATTGCAATTCAAGCGCCAGACCCAGCTGAAAGCGCAAAATGCGACGCGCGAAGAAAATTTCGAAGCCAGCCGCATGAGCATGTCGTCGGCCAGCGCGCGGGTGGACGCCATCCTCGCACAGATCCGCCAGGTCGAAGCAACGCTGAAAATGGATGAAGAAAACCGCCAGCTGACGCAAGTGCTGGCGCCGATGTCGGGCACCGTACTCGCGCTCAATGCGCGCCAGGGCCAGGCGGTCAATCTGTTGCAGCCCGGCGCACCGCTGATGCGCATCGCCGACCTGTCAAAAATGACGGTGCAGGCGCGCGTCGCTGAAAGCGACGTGACGCGCTTGCGCGAAGGCATGACTGCCTATTTCACGACGCCCGGTTATCCAGGCCAGCGCTGGTCGGGCAAACTGCGCCAGGTCATCCCCTTACCGGCCGATGACAGCGGCGAACATGGCCAGCAAGCCTTTTATAACGTCCTGTTCGAAGTCGACAACCCACAACAAAAACTGATGAGCGGCATGAGCACGCAAGTGCAGTTCGTGATCGCCAAGGCGCGCAATGCGGTGCTGCTGCCAGCGGCCCGGCTGGGACTGCCCGATAAAGAAGGTTTGTACAGCGCCAACGTGGTCGGTGACGACCTCGCTATCAGTGCGCGCAAACTCAAGATCGGCATACAGAATCAGCAGCAAGTTCAGGTGCTGTCCGGCCTGGCTGCGGGAGAGAAATTGCTGATCGGGCCCGTGCCCGCAGGCAGCACAACCGAATTGTCGATCGGACCGGTGCGCACTGGCAGCGCCAGTGTGGACAAGAATACGCCAGCCAAGACCGCAAGCAAGGCGACGGCGACAGCGATTTTGGCGCCGCAATGATGGCGCGCCCAATCCCCGGCGACGGTGCGGCCAAGGCCGAAATAGTACTGTTGCGCCCTCTTTTAGGTCCTCTGTTGGTCACACTGGCGCTGGCCGGCCTGACCGGATGCGCGCACAAGATCGCCATCGAAGAGCCGGTGCCGACCATCGACATGCCTTCCGGATGGGCGTTGAGTAGTAAATCGGGCAACCAGGAATGGCCGGACAACGATTGGTGGAAGCGCTTTGGCAGTACCGAACTGACCGAGCTGGTCGACCTGGGACAAAAGAACAACCTCGAAATCGCCGCCGCGCTGTCGCGCGTGCGCCAGGCCGAGACGCGCTCGCTGATCGCCGGCGCGCCGCTGCTGCCGAGCGCCGATTTTGCGGCCGGCGGCGCGCGCGACTTGCCCATTGCCAATACCGGCAGCGCCAACACCTCAGCTAGCAGCATGCTGTATATCAGCTACGAAATCGATTTCTGGGGCAAGAACAAGGCTAGCCTGGCCGTCGCCCAAGCCGCGTTGAAAGCGAACAGCTATGACCGCCAGACCGTTGCGCTGACGGTCACCAGCGGCATCGTATCGACGTATCTGCAAGTGCTGTCGCTGCACGACAGGTTAGATAGCGCGCGCGAAAACGTGACCAATGCCAAACGCGTGCTGACGCTGGTCGAGGCACAAAGCAACGCCGGCGCCGCATCGTCGCTCGATCTGGCGCGTCAGCGCTCGGCGCTGGCCGGGCAACAGGCGGCGCTGCCATCGCTGATGCAACAGGAGCGCGAAGCACAATCATCGCTGGGTATCTTGCTGGGACAGTCGCCGCAAACCTTTAAGGTCGGCAACTATGGCTTAAGCACGATCGACTTGCCGGACGTGACGCCAGGCTTGCCGTCGGAGCTGCTATCGCGACGGCCCGACATCCGCCGCACCGAAGCGCAACTGGCCGGCGCCAATGCCAACATCGCCGTGGCACGCGCCGCGCTGTTTCCCAGCATACGGCTGACCGGCGCCACCGGTGCGCAAAGCAATGCCTTGCTGACCTTGTTCAACGGTCCGAACTTGCTGGCCAATGTCGGCGCTTCGCTGGCCGGCCCGATTTTCGATGCCGGGCGCCTCAAGAATCAACGCGACCTGGCAATCGAGCAAAAGCATGAGCTGGTCCAGGTCTATCGCGCCACCGTGATCGGCGCGCTGTCCGAAGTCGACAACGTGCTGGGCCTGATCCGCAGCTTGGACGAACAACGGCGCCTGAAAACGCGCGAAATGGAACAGGCGCGCTTTGCGTTCAACTTGTCCGAGATTCGCTACAAGGTCGGTGCCGAAGACTTGATGACGGTGCTCGATACCCAGCGCGGCTTGTCGGACGCGCGCAACGAACTGGGTTTGCTGAAACTGCGGCGCCTGCAAGCGACAGTAGCGTTGTACAAGGCGCTGGGCGGCGGCTGGGAAGGCCATGCCAGCCATCTGGCGACGCCGGCCACGATCTTGCCGGTGACAGCGCCGATTGCGACCAAAATCACAGCGCCCTGACCCGCTGTCTGATCGGCTGTTTGATCGGCCGCTCAAGCGGCAAGCGGCGCTGCGTACGGTCGTGATGAGCACGCGGCAACTGGCGCCAACTGCCCCATGCCAGTTGCCACTTACATTGCCATTGCCATTTCCCTTGCATCCTCGCACCCGACACCCTCAGCAATGCGCGCTCTGGCGCTGCGTTCTCGGCTGCGCGCGAACAAAACCAAGGCCATGCAGTCCTGTTACATGCCTATTTTAAATTTTGCGGGAAATCAAGAATAGTATCGGAATGAAACCTTGCCTGAACGCCTCATGCTAATGTCTATACGAGGGTTAATTGCATCTAATTGATCCCAAATACAAGCGCAGAAGGTGAAATTTTTTATAACCCACTTCAGGATTTGACGATGAAACTCTCTCATTATAAAGAGCAAGCCCAGGCAGGCTTCACGCTGATCGAACTGATGATCGTCGTCTCGATCATCGGCATACTAGCATCGCTGGCGATTCCGGCTTACCAGGATTACATCGCCCGCGCGCAGATGAGCGAGGCGATGATATTGGTCGATGGATTGAAGACACCGGTGTCCGAAGCATTCGCGCAAGATGGTAATTGCCCGGCAAATGCTGTCAATATCGACAGCGGCATCGCAATCTTTAGTGATATCAAAGGAACTTATGTGGCCAGTGTGACCGCTTCCGCACCCGGTGCCCCAGTCGCAACCGGCGAATGCAAAATCACTGCCACGATGAATGCCACAGGCGTCTCAACAGGCCTCATCAGTAAAAAACTTCAGTTGACGATGACCAGCACCACGAGCAGCGGAACCAGCGGGACTAATGTCTGGGTATGCAGGAGCGATGCCTTGCAAAAATATGTGCCGAAAGTTTGCCTCGGCGGTCAAACCATCACGATTTAAATTCAACTAAAAAAATCCGATCACCAACAAAGCATCATCTGCGTTGCATAAAAAGTAGCATCGGGTTGCCGGACCAGCGTCCGCGCAGCCCGACAACCACCCGAAAGCACAAGATGAACAGTCCACTTCATCGCAAGCGTGGCTTCAGCCTGATCGAACTGATGTTCGCCGTGGCGATCGTCGGCATCGTGACCGCCTTCGCGGTTCCCGCTTACAGCCAGTATCTGGTCAAGTCCAACCGCGCTGCCGCGCAATCGCATTTGCTGGACCTGGCCCAGAGCGAGCAACTATACCTGGCAGACAACCGCACCTATGCCGCGACGCTGGCAGAGCTGGACATCGCAACGCCGGCAATCGTGGCCAGTCGCTACACCATCACATTGGAAATCAATGCCGGCCCGCCGGCCAGTTTCATCGCCACGGCGACGCCGATCGCCGGCAGCAAACAGCAAGCCGATGGCAAATTGACGATCAACAGCATCGGCAGCAAGACCCCGGCGACCCTATGGTAAAGCTGACGATGGCAATACTGATGACAAGACTGATGTCAAAACTGACGCTGGCTCGGCAGCGCCAGCTCGGTTTCACACTACACGAACTGATGATCTCACTGGCCATCGTGTCCATCCTCGGCGTACTGGCGATGCCCCCCATGGCCGCCATGATCGCCACGCAACGGATGAAAAGCGTTGCCAGCGACTTGTATGCGGCCTTGATCCGCGCGCGCAGCGAAGCGATCAAGCGCAATGCCGAAACCACGCTCAGTCCGAATATCGCGTTGCTATGGCAATCCGGTTGGAGCATCCCGGCGCCCGGCAATACGGCGCAAACGCTGGCTGATCACGGTGCCATCGCGCGCGCGACAATCACCGGCCCGAGCAGCGTCGTGTATCTGGCCAATGGCCGGATCAAGGGCGATACCGCGCCCAGTTTTGACATTGGGGTGGCTGGCGCCAACACGCGGCGCTGCGTGATGGTCGACCTGAGCGGGCGCCCGTATCAAAAATCATCGGCTTGCTGATGCGATGACACCGCTTTCCATCCTGTCTTTGCGACGACTCCCGCGGCCAGAGCACGCACTGCTTCGGCAGCGCGGCACGACGCTGCTTGAGGTGCTGATTACGATGATCATCCTCGCGTTCGGTTTGCTCGGCATCGCGGTGTTCCAGATCAAGGCGCAGGCAGGCGCCAGCGAGTCGTACCAGCGCGCTCAGGCCATCGTGCTGCTGGAGAACATGCATGCGCGCATCAAAGGCAATGCCCAACATGCCAGCGACTATGTGCTGGGCCAGCCGGTCGGCAGCGGCGATGCAGCCATAGCCAACTGTGGTGTAGCGGCGCCCGACGCAGCGGCGCCGGACGCGGCGTTCGACGTGTGCGAATGGCGTCAGGCGCTGCAGGGCGCGGCCGAGCTGAAGGCGGGAGTCAGCGTGGGCGCGATGCAGGGTGCGCGCGGCTGCATCATCGAAGTCCAGGCACCCGATGCTAGCGGCGGCGTGTGCCGGCACGGCATCTACCTCATTTCGGTCGCGTGGCAAGGCTTGCACAAGACTCGCTCACCGGCGCTCGATTGCGGCCGCAATCTGTATGGCGAGGATGGCAACCGGCGCGTCATCGCATTGCGTATTGCTGTCGGCTTGCCGTCATGTTCGTAGAAAGAAGGGCCAAGATGACTCTCCAGCTCGCTCCCCGCTATCTGGCGCCGCGTACACACGGTTTTTCGCTGGTCGAATTGATGGTGTCGATGACGATCAGCTTACTGATCTTCGCTGGCATGACGACGCTGCTGGTCAATAATTCAAAGGCCCAAGGCGAGATCGAAAAAGCCAACCGACAAATCGAAAATGGCCGCTACGCGGTCCAGTTGCTCACCGGCGACTTGCGCCACGCCGGCTATTACGGCCAATTCGACCCCACCGTTTTGACGCTGCCGGACGCACTACCTGACCCTTGCGCGACTACGCTGTCCGAGCTGAAGGCGGCGCTGCCACTGCATGTGCAGGGCAGTGACAACAGCAATAATCTGTCTTGCCTGCCAGA
>JBLHNV010000062.1:0-11581 GCA_047623125.1 Janthinobacterium sp.
AAGGAACGATCTACTGGAAGGTGGGTAGGCTTGCCCACTGATGCTTCCATGTTGAGTCGATCGGACTGCGCTGTCAACCGTGCGTGGTCTGATCTGGCGCCAAGGCGGCCGATCCACACCTGCATGTCGGCAGACGCTGCGGCTGCCTTTCTGGCTTACAATTCCTGCCTGGCCGCGGAATGCCCCGGGCGCCACGGGAACACAAGGACAGCGGGACACCGGCTGGCACAACATGATGGAAATGACGACGATCGCGCTGCTGGTCTTGATGCCGCTGCTGGTGTGGCGCATTTACGCGCGGCTCAAGCGCATGATGGGGCGCTCGCGCTTGCAACCATGGCGCCACTACAGCGCGCTGCTGCTGCTTGCGCTGCTGACAGTGACGCTGGCGCTGACATCGCAGCTCGATCTGCTGGCCATCTTTTGCCTGGCCGCAGCCGCGCTGGCTGGCGCCTGGCTGGGCGTCTGGGGCATCACGCTGACGCGTTTCGAGCGCACGGAAAAGGGATTATTTTTTACGCCGAATCTGTATCTTGGGCTGACGGTGACGATGTTGTTCGTGGCCCGATTGCTGTACCGCGGCCTGGAACTGTATATCAGCAGTCGCGCCGCAGTGCCGGCGCAGTTGGACGATTTCAGTTCACATCCGCTGACGCTGCTCGCATTCGGTTTGCTGGCAGGGTATTACACGGCGTATGGCGCCGGGCTGGCACGCTGGCACCACAGGCAGAGCGCGCCGCAAGCTTGACAGGACGCCGTGCCCGCGCCGCAACAGCGCAACCGCCGGCGTTACGCGTTACTCTGCGCGGGCAGGATCAATGACGGCGACGACCTGGGAAACCGATCCAGAGCGTTGATGCGATATCGATGCAGAGCCGACAGACACGACGGTACTGAGACAGGGTGCTTGCCATGCTTCAGCCCGAGTTCGAGACCCGAACGGACGCCGCCAGCGGGCCGCATTGCAACCTCGACCTGCTCGGATCGCAATGACGAACTCGCGGGCATTCAGCTCGCGATTTCCTGTCGATAGCGCAGTTGCGCTTCCGCTTCCAGCCGCGCATCTTCGATTTCGCGCAACACACTGCCGACATCGGCCTGGTGTTCGTCCTCCTTGAAATAGCCACTCAAAGGCACTTCCGGCGTCAGCAATCCTGCCACATACAGCGCCCAGATTTCCTTGCCATAATGGGTCGCGTTCAAGGCCGGTACGAACTGGCCGAAATACGCGCGCAAATTGTCGACATCGCGCTCCAGCATTGTCCCTGCATTGGTATTGCCGGCCGCATCGACGGCTTGCGGCAAATCAATGATGACCGGACCCTCGGCATCGACCAGGATGTTGTATTCGGACAAGTCACCGTGGATGACGCCGGCGCACAGCATCAGCACCACCTGATGCAGCAACTGGTCATGAAATTGCCGTGCCGTCGCTTCATCCATGTCGATGTCGTTCAGGCGCGGCGCGGCATTGCCTTCTGCGTCCGTCACCAGATCCATCAGCAGCACGCCTTCGAAGCAGATGTAAGGGGTGGGCACCTTGACGCCAGCTGCGGCCAGCCGATACAAGGCATCGACTTCGGCGTTTTGCCACACTTCTTCCTGCATCTTGCGTCCGTAGCGGCTACCTTTTTCCATCGCACGCGCCTGGCGGCTATTCTTGACCTTGCGCCCTTCCTGATAGACGGCGGCTTGCTTGAAGCTGCGGTGGCTCGCTTCCTTGTAGACCTTGGCGCAGCGGACTTCTTCGCCGCAGCGCACTACGTAGACGGTCGCTTCCTTGCCGCTCATCAGCTGGCGCATGACTTCGTCAACCAGGCCTTCCTGGACCAGCGGTTCGATTCTTTTTGGGGTTTTCATGATTGCTGTTCAATTGATCTGATAAAACCAGCAAACGCATCGCTGCACCTGCTGCAAAGCCTCATAGTACCAAGCCCGGCGGGCAAGCGCCCGAACTGTTCAGCGCAAGTAACGCATTGGCAACCTCGTTGGCCACCTTGCGGCCCACGCATGAGCAACCTCATCGGCCGCCGGGCGGGCCAATGAGTAAACTATGGCCGCAGCTCTTGCCGGAGCTCGGACGGTGCCGCATCATCTTGCCGCTGGTACTGCTGCTGATGTGGCGGCTGATCCGGCGGCGGCTGTTGGTCGCGCTGAACGCCGGACATTTCCGACTCAAGCTGGGCTTCGTTGCGCCGCAATTGATCGGGCACCGGCTCGGTCTCTTGCGGCACCGATGGTTCGATCTGCTCGTCGACCGGCGCCGGGCTGATCACCGGGCGCACCGCGCGCGTGCCTCCGGGGAATAGCGCAACGCCATCGATGTTGCCGCCATCGATGCCATTGCGGAAAAAATCGCCGACCAGCAGCGCCGCGTTATGGCCGCCCTGGCCCCAGTAATTGCTGCGCATCGTGACGCGCGCATCGTTGAAACCGACCCAGGCGCCAGCGACCAGGTTCGGATGCATCAGTATGAACCAGCCATCGGTATTGTTTTGCGTGGTGCCGGTCTTGCCGGCGACATCGGCGCGGATGCCGAAGCGGCTCCTGATCGCCTGACCGGTGCCGCTATCGATCACGCCGCGCATCATGTCGATCAGCTGCCTCGCCGATGTCCCCGACATCGCCTGCTTGCCCGGCGTCTCAAATGTCGCCAGTTCCTTGCCGTGGCGATCGAGGATGCGCGACACGAAGACCGGCTTGCGATACTGACCCTGGTCGGCGATCGTCGCGTACGCCGATACCATTTCCAGCAGCGTCACCGGGCTGGTGCCCAGCGCCAGCGATGGCAGCGCATTGAGTTTGCTATGGTTAATGCCGACGGCGCGCGCCAGCTTCACGATAGCGGGCAATCCCGTATCCTGCATCACTTGCGCGGTGATCGTGTTTTTGGAATAAACCAGTCCGTCGCGCAGCGTCATCATCTTGCCGCTGGAGCCGGACATGTCGGTCGGGCGCCAGATGCTGCCATCGGATGCCTTGATATCGATTTCCTGGTCCAGATACGGACGGTCCGGCAGCAAGCCTTTTTCCAGCGCGGCGCCATAGACGATCGGCTTGAACGTCGATCCGGGCTGGCGCGCCGCTTGCACCACATGGTCGAATTGCTCGTGCTCGAAGTTGCGACTGCCAACCCAGGCCTTGACGGCGCCGGTGCCCGGATCAAGCGCAACAAAGCCAGCTTCCAGCCGCGTCTTCAGCGCGCGCAAGCGGGCAATGAATTTGCCATCGGCCTTGAACCGGCGCAGCGCATCGGCCGCTTTTTCACCGCCCGCGAGCGCATTCCTGTACTCGGGCGTTTCGCGGATGAAGGCATTGACCAGATCACCGCGCGATTCCCAGAAGTAGCGGAACGGCGTGATCCGGTTATGCATGTCGGCATAGGTGCCGGTCGATGTCGATGCAATCGCGCCGCTCTGGCTCCATTCGACATCAGCAATATTTTGCAAGGCATTCGACTCACGCTCGACAGCGCGCAGCGCCAGCGCCTGCAAGCCCGAATCGAGCGTCGTATATACCTGCAAGCCATCGAGATCGAGGTTGTAGTCGTTCTCGTCAGCCCAATCGATGAGCCATTTGCGTACATGCGCGGTGAAGTGCGTGTCACTGCTGACTCTGCCTTGCTGGCGGTTGAAATGGACCCGCAGTGCACGCTTGCTCAGCGTTTTGTAGCGCGCTTCGGTAATGTGCCCGTGCTTGCGCATCTGCCCCAGCACGACATTGCGGCGCGCCACCGAACGCTCCGGATTGTTGACAGGATTGTAATAACTGGTTCCTTTCAGCATGCCGACCAGCGTCGCGCTTTCCAGGATATCGAGCCGTGCCGCCGACTTGTTAAAGTAGGTGCGCGCCGCCATTTCGATACCGAACGCGTTGTACAGAAAAGGCACCGTGTTCAGGTACATCTCCAGAATCTCGTCCTTCGAGTAAGTGCTCTCGATCTTCAGCGCGGTGATCAATTCCTTCAGTTTGCGGTTCAAGTTGCGCGAGCGCCCTATATCTTCCGGAAACATGTTGCGCGCCAGTTGCTGCGTGAGCGTCGAACCGCCCTGCGCATCGCCGCCCAGCGTCTGCAGCACGGCCGATGCGGTGCGCGTGAAATCGATGCCGTGATGCTGATAAAAGCGGTGATCTTCGGTCGACACCAGAGCGTCGATCACATAGGGCGATACCTGGTCCAGTTTGATGCGATCGTGCTGACCCTGGTCGAAGCTGGCCAGGACCTTGCCGTCAGAGGACAGCAGCAACGTCGGCTGCGCTGAACGCACCTGCTTCAAATCCTTGATACTGGGCGTCAGCGGAATCAGCATCAACATGTATAGCAACAACAGCGCGCCCAGCGCCCCCAGCACCAGCCCAACGCGGCGCAGCGGCTTTTGCCGTATCAGATAAGTCCACAAACGCATGCCAACTGCATGCAGGCACACCCATGCAATGCCCGCGCCACGCCGCATGCACGTCCAGGCCGCGCGGGACAGGCCAGGGACCGGCGCCAGCAAACGCCGACGGCATTGCTGCATTTTTTGCAAAATTGTTGCTTTATCGTCCACTACCAAACCCTTGCCTGGCGAGTCAAAAAATCCGGATCAAGCCGGCAACTGATGGATACAGGGTTCTACAGGTTTCTACGCGGCAACGCAAGCCCGAACGAGATAACTGCGCAGCGCGGCGGCGGGGTCAATCAAGATAGCTGCGCGCCGTTTCATAGCGCTGCGCATAGTAGCTGCTGTCGAGCCGGTCGATGCGCACCATGCCATTGGTCGACGGCGCATGGACGAAACGCTGGCCACCGATATAGATGCCAACGTGCGAGAACCGCCGATGCATCGTATTGAAAAAAACCAGATCGCCGGGACGCAGCGCCAGCCGCGTCACCGAGTGCCCGTGGCGAGCAAGATTGGCAGCACTGCCCGCCATGCTCAATCCTGCCACCTTTTGAAAAATGTAAGCCACCATGCCGCTGCAATCGAGGCCGGTTTCCGGCGTCTTGCCGCCATAACGATAGCTGATACCGATCAAGTCCAGCGCACGCAGCGCTATCTCGTTGCCTGCCGCGCGCACCGACATGGGATCTTGCGTTACCACGCCATCGGATTCCCCGTCGTCTGCGCTGGCCGGCATCTGCGCGCGCGCACGCGCCAGCACCTCAACGAATCGATCCAGGCCTGGGCCCGCTGGCGGCTGCTCCGGCAACGGCGCCGCCAGGCAGATGGGAAGCAGCAAAATCTGGCAACACAGGAGGATGATTTTTGACGCCATGAAGCAATCCTTTTGTTCGTGGACAGCATTGCGCCGGCCATCAGCACCCCGGTGCAAAGACTGGAATACCAGAAAGATACGACAGATAGTTCAAATAGACAATGGCATCCATCACTTGATGCTGTATGCCAACGTCACGGATGTGCGCCGGCTCGAGGCTGGACTGGCCGCCTGGCGGCACTGATGCAGCATGATGCCGTGTGTACGCTATCGTACAGATGCGCAGGCAGCGACGATGGATAATAAAACAAGGGCGGTTGCCGGCAGCAGATTGTCGATTCCAGCATCCGCCATAACCTCTGCAAGCGGCAAGCCGGATTCGTCCGGATGTCGGCTTTTTCCAATCAGGAGCAAGAAAAAATGAGCTTGATAATTAGCTTGATCGTCTATTTAGTGGTCTTCGGACTGATATGGTCGTTAATCGGCATGCTGCCTTTGCCGGCACCGGTAGGCCAGATCGTGCGGCTGCTCTTCACCGTGTTACTGATCCTGGTCATACTGGCGGTGGTGGGCATATTGCCGGGAATATCGATACCGCTGGTGAGGCTGTAGAGCGGCAATATGGTGCCCGCTCAGGCCAGCCAGCGCCGGATTTTCTGATAGGCTTCCGGCCGGCTGAGCAAATCGAGATGGTGCATTTCATGGACGATGGCCAGGTGCGACTTCGGAAACGCCAGGTTCAGCGCCGGCACTTCATGGCGCCCCAACGCGCTCGCTAGCGGCACCAGTGCGTCGCCCAGCAAGCGGTCACTGAAGTCGCCGGTGCGCTTGCCGGTGGTTGCCGCCAGCGCGTAACATGCCACGCCGCGCGGTAGCGGCACCGGGGTGCGCATGTCCCCGAGATGCTCGAACCGGTCGTGACCTTTCCAGTCTTCATCGATCAGGTTACCGTAGCGCAAGTCGGTGATGCCTGCGCTGCGCACGCGCCCCAATCGAGCCAGCGGCGCGATATAGGGACTCTTGCCCAGGAGATCGGTGAGCCAACTGCCGCCACGCTCAAGCGGGGCGCCGTGGTGCGGCGTGCCGAGGAACACAACCTTGCGCAAATACCGTAACCAGTGATGCTCTGCATCGGCCCCATAGTGGCATGCGCTGCGGATCAGCAAGCCGCCCATGCTGTGCCCGAGCAACGCCAGATGCTCGGGCGGCACCGGCCATTGCGCGATCAGCGTTTCGATCAGCGCAGCGAATTGGCGGCCATTGGTCGACACATGGCGGCCGCTGTTGTAATGCAAGTAAAGCGTCGTATAGCCCAGATCGTGCGCCAGCGCGGCGCCATGGTCGTGATTGCGGCGCCGCCATTGCAAGTCACTGCGACACAATCCATGGACCAGGATCAACAACTTGGCGCCCGCTTGCGGCAGCGCTTGCTCGAGCGCAGCGCGGTCGAGTTTCAGTACCATGCCATTGCTGCGCAAGCGCATGCGGATCGCCAGCGGATTGCCTGACTGCTCCAGATGGTCGCCCAGGATGCCGTTCAGCGCCGCCAGCGTGGCTTCCCTTTCGGGCGACGAGCCTTGCTCACCGAGCATCGGACGCGACAATTCCAGCACCTGCTCCAGCGCACTGCCCAGCATGCCGGTAAGCGAGCGGATGCCCCGGTAGGCCAGTCCGGTCATGCCGGTCAACCCGGACGCATTGCCGCCCCAGTTGTCGAGAAATTCCAGGTGCGTCGCTTCGACCAGATCGGTCAAGCCTTCCAGCAAGTCGATCGCCAGATGCCGGAATCCATGCAGGTCGGCAGTGTGGATATGGGTCTTCTTGCTCATCGGAACATCTTCATCAGGCACTACCTCGGACATCGTGCTGCGCCGTAACCGCTGCGCTTGCGGATCAAGCTGGTGAGCCGCGCTTGGTGCCCTTGCCAGAACGGGTGCCAGGCACAGGCTTGACGGCTGCCACTGGCCTGGCGCGGGGCTGCGCTTTTTTTGCTGGCGCCGCCACCGGAGCCGGCGCGGCGGCAACCTGTGCGGCAAGCGAGCGGCGCTGCAAGGCCGCGACCAGAACCTGCAAGCGCTCGACTTCCGACATCAATTGCCTGATGTCGTCGCCGCTGGCGACGCCGATGCGCGCCAGCGCCCGCCCGATACGCTGCTCGAACATGCGTTCGAGGTTGTCCAGCGGGGCCATGGCTTGCTGGCCCACCGCGCCAGCCATATCGGCCACCATGTGCGTGAAATCGGTGTCGGCATTGCCGTTGCGCATCTGCTTTTCGACATCGATGCCAGCCTTGCCCAGATTGTCGAACAGATGACTGCCTTCTCTCTGAACCCTGGAAAATGCGCCGAGACCGGCTTGCCAGATCAACTGCGCCGAATGGCGCACCGCATCGCCAAGCTCCCCAGCATCCTGCTTTTGCGCTGATTTTTCCGCTGATTTCATTTTTTTTGCCATCTGACACTCCATCGTGATGGGAAGTTCCATGCGCCATGCTGCCCACTGTTGCGGCGGTGCTGCAAGATCAGCGCGGGTCTGTGCCGTTTTCTTCCTCCTTGACGATACGCCGCAAAATCTTGCCGATAGTCGATTTCGGTAATGACTGATCACGAAAGATCACGTACTTGGGCACCTTATAGGCCGCCAGATAGTGCTTGCAATGCTCAACAAGCGCCTCAGCCGTCAGCGCGCCATCCTTGCGCACGACGACGATCTTGACAACCTCTCCGGAGCGCTCGTCGGCGGCAGCGATCGCCGCCACCTCGAGCACGCCGGCATGCATGGCAACGACATCCTCGACTTCGTTCGGAAAAACCTTGAAGCCGGAAACGACGATCACATCCTTCTTTCGATCCAGCAATGTCACGTATCCGCGTGGGTCCATGACGCCCATGTCGCCACTGCGCAACCAACCATCGGCGCTCAGCACATGGGCCGTTTCGTCGACCTGGTTCCAATAGCCTTTCATCACTTGCGGGCCGCGGATGCAAATTTCGCCGAAATCCCCCGGCGCCACCGGCAAGCCGGCGTCATCCATGATCGCCACTTCGGTCGATGGCAAAGGGAGTCCGATCATGCCGGTGTACGCGCTGATGTTCAACGGATTGGCGCAAACGATGGGAGATGTTTCGGTCAAGCCGTAGCCCTCGATGATGGGTACGCCAAACATCTGTTGCCATCGCTCGGCCACTGCGCGCTGCACCGCCATGCCGCCGGCGATCACCAATTTCAAGCCATCGGCATCGATGTGCGCGATGCCTTGCGCATTGAGCATCGCGTTGAACAGCGTGTTGACGCCGATGATTACCGTCGACCGGGTTCGCTTCAACTCCTTGATCAGACCCGGCATGTCGCGCGGATTCGTGATCAGCACGCAATTGGCGCCCAGCTTCAGGAATGTCAGCATCGACGTCAGCGCGAATACGTGATACAGCGGCAATGGTATGACGGCGGTCTCGACACCCTCGTCGAGACTGCCGCACACCCACGCGGCAGTCTGCTGCACATTGGCGACGATGTTGCCGTGCGTCAGCATCGCCGCTTTTGGCACGCCGGTGGTGCCGCCCGTATATTGCAGGAAAGCGACGTCAGCCGGACCCGCCGACACCTGGCTCAAGTGCAGATCCGCACCCTGCGCCAGCGCATCGGAAAATTCAACTGCGCCGTCGATATGCCATTCCGGGACCATGTGTTTGACATGTTCGACCACAAAGTTGGTCAACTGGGCGCGCGGAAAATGCAGCAGGTCGCCGACCCTGGTGGTGATGACTTTGCGGATCGCGCTGCCGGGCAACGCTTGCTCGAGCGTATGCGCGAAATTTTCCAGCACGATGATGCAAGCGGCGCCCGAGTCCAGCAACTGATGGTGCAATTCGCGCGCCGTATACAGCGGGTTGCAATTGACGACCAGGCATCCGGCGCGCAGCGCAGCGAACAAGGCCACCGGATATTGCAGCAAATTGGGCAGCATGATGGCAACGCGCTCACCGCTCACCAGGCCGGCGCCCTGTTGCAAATAGGCAGCCAAAGCGTGCGACAGCGCATCAAGTTCGCGATACGTGATGGCTGCGCCCTGATTGGAAAATGCGGTCAGGCTTGAAAAGCGGGCACAGTTGGACTCAAGCATCGCATTGAGCGACGGGTACGACGTAATGTCTGCTTGCGCCGGCACTTCCGGCGGATAGCTTTTGAGCCATATTTTTTCCATGCTGGAACCGATCAAATGGAGGGAATGGGATGGCAACGGCGGCCTCGCCGAGGCAGTATCAAGTCACGATGCCCCAGCCGCAGCGTCGGGCGTTGATTCACATCATGATTCAAAGAGAGTTGTCCGGTGCGCAGCGTCTGGTTTTACAGGCGCGGCAGATGGTGCGTGCGCGTTGCCACAAACATGCGTACCGGCAGGCATCACGCCAGTGATTCAGCGCAACACCGGCACGGCGACGAATGCCACAGTAGAGCATTGCGCCAAGGCCGGCACCAACCATGACAGGACAGGAGAGCACATGCATTACTTCGTCACGGGAGCGACAGGTTTCATTGGCAAACGGATGGTACGAAAACTGCTGGCGTTCAATGACAACACCGTTCATTTTTTGGTGCGTGAAGACAGCCGCGGCAAGCTGCCTGCGTTGCTGGAATTCTGGGGCGCCAACGCACAACGCGCCCTGCCGGTGTTCGGCGATCTGCGCAGCGCGCAGCTTGGCTTGTCGACGGACATCATCGCGGCGCTGCACAATCGGATCGATCATTTTTTTCATTTTGCCGCACTATATGACTTGAGCGCGGACCCCGAGGCCCAGATCGCGGTCAATGTCGAAGGAACCCGCAACACGATCGCGCTGGCCGAGGCGATCCAGGCAAAATGCTTGCATCACGTCAGCTCGATCGCCGCCGCCGGCATGTTCGAGGGCATCTTTCGCGAAGACATGTTCGAAGAAGCCGAACACCTGGAGCACCCGTATTTTGCGACCAAGCACGAGGCTGAAAAAATCGTCCGCGAAGATTGCAAGGTGCCGTGGCGCGTGTATCGGCCGGGGCTGGTCGTGGGCGACTCCCGCAGCGGCGAGATGGACAAGGTCGACGGTCCTTATTATTTTTTCAAGACGCTACAACGACTACGCCAGCTGCTGCCGCCATGGATGCCGGCCATCGGCCTGGAGGGCGGACGCATCAACATCGTGCCGGTCGATTACGTCGTCGATGCAATGCACCACATCGCCCACCTTGCCGCGCAGGATAGGCGCTGCTTCCATTTGACCGATCCGGCCCCGATGCGGGTCGGCGACGTGCTCAACACCTTCGCTCAAGCTGCCCATGGGCCGGCCATGAGCCTGCGCATCAATGCCGGGCTGCTGGACTTGATTCCCGATTCCGTCAAGGCGCGCATGATGGCACTGCCGCCATTGCTGCGCATCAAGGAAACGCTGATGCAGAATCTGGGCTTGCCGGATAACATCATGCAATTTGTCAATTACCCCACCCGTTTCGATAACCGCCGGGCGCAAGCGCTGCTGGCCGGCAGCGGCATCGTTTGTCCGCGCCTGGAGCACTATGCCGACCGGATCTGGGATTATTGGGAACGCCACCTGGACCCCGACCTGTTCATCGACCATACGCTGCGCGGCCAGGTCGCCGGCAAGGTGGTGCTGGTCACCGGCGGCTCGTCCGGCATCGGTCTGGCCAGCGCGCACAAGCTGGCCGAAGCAGGTGCGATCACGATCATTTGCGGGCGCGACGAAGCCAAACTGGCCGCAGCAAAAAAAGCCATCAATGACCAGGGCCATGATGTCGTCACCTATGCCGTCGACCTGTCAGACATGCAAGATTGCGACCGCTTCATCGCGCTGATCCTCGATCAGCAAGGCGGCGTCGATATTCTGGTCAATTGCGCCGGTCGCTCGATACGGCGTTCACTGGAAGCGAGTTTCGAGCGCTTCCACGATTTCGAGCGCACGATGCGTCTCAATTATTTCGGCGCGCTGCGCGTGACGATGGGATTGCTGCCCAGTATGATCGCCAGGAAAAGCGGTCACGTGATCCATGTGTCATCGATCGGCGTGCTGACCAGTGCGCCGCGTTTTTCAGCCTATGTTGCGTCCAAAGCGGCATTCGATGCATGGATGCTGTGCGCCGCATCGGAATTGGTCGATGTCAACATCGGGTTCACGATCATCAACATGCCGCTGGTCCACACGCCGATGATAGCGCCGACCGCCATCTACCGGAGCGTGCCGACGTTGACGCCGCAACAGGCGGCCGACAAGGTCGTCGATGCGATCGTCCATCGGCCGGTGCGCATTGCCACGCGCACCGGCATTTTCGGCGAAGTGCTGCAAGCGACGATGCCCCGTGTTGCGCAAATTCTGATGAATGCGGCATTTCG
>JBLHNV010000063.1:0-11431 GCA_047623125.1 Janthinobacterium sp.
GCAGTGCGATCGCCGCGCCGCGCAGACGGCGAAACAATAAGCCGACGGCGACCGCCGTCACGCAACTGATCGCCACCGCGCGCGAGTAGGGCACTTCCCCGAATCCGCTCAACCCAAAAGCGCCTGTACAGATGGCGCCGATATAGAGCGCAAAGCGAAGCCAGGCCAGCATTCTGGCTTGCGTCGCGCCGGCATTTTGCTCCTGCGGCTGTGCCTGCCCCTGCGCGCTTTCGTCGTCGCGAAAAAGGGCGCCCAGCAGCAGGTAGCCGATCGCGCACGGCAGGCCGACGCCAATCAAGTGCCAGCCGGGCAAATCGGGCAGGAATGTCAGCGTGATCACGATCGAGACCGACAGTGGCGAACACATCGATGCAAAAGCGAAGCCCCTGAGCACCGCACGCGCCGCATTGCGCGTCAGCGCGCAATCGCCGCGCAATCCGATCACGCGGCCGATCAAGGTGCTCATCACGCCGACGGCGCCGAAATTGAGCGCAATGGCCAGAACTCCGGTAGCGAAGGTGACGCCGAGATAGCGCGATAGCGGCTGGCCGGAAAACAGGCTGGCGGACAGCGTTTCCAGGTCGCGCGAAGCGCCCAGTGTGGCCGACAATAGCATGACCGCGATCACCAGTGTCGTCAGTCGGGCCGTATTGGCGGCAGCCGCCATCAGCGTTTGCGGACCCCACAGCAAGGCGGACAAGCCCGTAAGCAGGGCCAGGCCCAGGATGCTGCGCGATACCCGCTTCAGGTCGCGCCAACTGGCCAGTATCGATATCAGTATCAGCGGCGCGCCCAGCAGTTCCAGCTGAAACGCCGTCGGCATCAGGCCGGCCAGCAGCGCCAGATAGGCAAACAGCGATGACATCACACGTTGCTGCGCCGCTTCAGCGTGCAGGCAGCAGCCTGGCGCCCGTCAGCGCTTGTACTTCCTCGAAGCTGTTGCCAGGATGAAGCTCGTGCACCCGCAGCCCTTCCGGCGTGACATGAATCACCGCGAGATCGGTGTAGATGCGCGTGACAACGCCGGAGCCGGTCAGCGGATACGTGCATTGCTGCAAAATCTTCGGCGCATGGTCCTTGGTGGTATGACGCATCAGCACAAACACTTGCTTGGCGCCTACCGCCAGGTCCATCGCACCGCCCACCGCAGGCGGGTATTTTTCGTTGTCAGTGGCCCAGTTGGCCAGATCGCCGCTTGCGGAAACCTGGTAAGCGCCCAGCACGGCGATATCGATATGCCCGCCACGAATCATGGCGAATGATTCCGCATTGTCGACGAAGCAACCGCCAGGCAGCAGTGTGACGTACTGCTTGCTTGCATTGATCAGCTCCGGGTTGTGCCGCCCCTGGGCCGGAGCCGGGCCGACGCCGAGTATGCCATTTTCGCTGTGATAGACCACTTCCCGCTGGCCCGACACATGGTTGGCAACCATCGTCGGCAAGCCTATGCCCAGATTGACGTAGGCGCCATCGGGAATGTCGCGCGCGACGCGGCGCGCGATGTCTTCGATTTTAAGTGGCATCATGATGTAAGTGCCTTGCGTATAACGAGACGGTCGACAAAAATTCCCGGGGTGACGATGCATTCCGGATCCAGTTCGCCCAGTTCGGCGATTGCCGCCACCTCGACGATCGTGGTCTTGGCGGCCATGGCCATGATGGGGTTGAAGTTGCGCCCCGCCGTGTTGTAGACCAGGTTGCCCCAGCGGTCGCCGCGCTGCGCCTTCAGCAGCGCCACGTCGGCCGCCAGCGGCAGTTCGAAGACATGGCCCCGGCCGTCAATGATCCGGGTTTCCTTGCCTTGCGCCAGCATGGTGCCGAATCCGGTGCGGGTAAAAAATCCGCCGATGCCGGCGCCTGCGGCCCTGATACGCTCCGACAGCGTGCCCTGGGGCACCAATTCCAGTTCAATCGCACCTTCCTCGAAGAGCTGCTCGAACCAGACCGATCCGATTGAGCGCGGATAGGAACAAATGATTTTTCTGACCAGTCGGTCGCGCAGCAGTGCTCCGATACCTTCGTCTGCGACACCGGCGTTGTTGGAGACCAGAACCAGATCTTTGGCCTGATGCTGCAGCAGTGCCTCGATCAAATGATACGGAATGCCGGAACTGCCGAAGCCACCGACCATGACGGTATCGCCGTCCTTGATGTCCGCTACTGCCTGCGCTGCCGATGGCACGATCTTGTCGATCATGATTGCTCCTTGCTCTGTGTAAGATTGCCCGCGGCCCCTTTGGCCGGGCCGCTTCTGGGTGCGCCGTTCGACAACCAGTGACCAAGATAGATCAAGCCGATCAGGGTCAGGCCGATGACATCGCTGATCGGTTCCGGATAAATCAGCACCAGTCCGGTGGCCAGCACCAGCAGCCGCAGCGGCCAGCCAAGCAGGCCAACCCGATACAGATAGCCCTCCATTGCCGACGAAAGGATCCATATTGCGATCACTGCGCTGGTCGCCGAAATCAGGATTTCCTGCCAGCCACCTTGCAAGATGAGTGCGGGATTGATCACGAACAGGAACGGCAGAATGAACAAGATGGCGCCCAGGCGCATTGCATAAAAACCGGTCTTCAGTGCGCTGCACCCGGCCAGGCCGGCGGCCGTGACGGCAGCGATCGCCACCGGCGGAGTCAGATACGACATCATGCCCCAGTAAAGAATGAACAGATGGCTGGCCAACGGGTTCAGACCGGCGGCAATCAATGCCGGCGCCAGCAGAATGGACAGGAAAATGTAGCAGGCGCTGACGGTCATGCCCATGCCAAGGATGAAGCTGGTGAGGGCGCCGGCAGCAAGCATCAATGGAATGCTGCCATTGGCATACAGCAGCAATTCGCGCGAAAAGGCGCCCGCCACGCCAGTGTAGGACAAGCCGCCGACAACTAGCCCGATGCCGGCAAGAATGGCCACCAGATTGGCCAGGCTGCCGGTCAGGTCAGTCAGGAACGCGAGCGCACGCGTCTTGTTCATGCGATGGCTTTTCTTGAACAGCGAGATGGCCAGCAACACCAGCGAGGCGTAATAGGGGGCGTAGGCTTCCAGGCGCATGAACAGCAGCATGTAGATCAGCATGGCCAGACTCAGCAGGTACGGCCAGCCATCCTTGAGTGTGTCCTTCAGGTTGGGAATTTCCGACTCGGGCAAGCCTTTCAAGCCGCGCGCGGCGGCATAGATGTCGACCTGGAACAGCAGCGCCATGTAAAACAGCAGTGCCGGCAGAAAGGCCGCGACCATGATGTCCGAGTAAGGCACGCCGAGGAAGGATGCCATGATGAAGGCCACCGTTCCCATTACGGGCGGCATCAAGGTGCCGCCGGTCGACGCGCACGCTTCGATCGCTGCGGCATAGTGCGCCGGGTAGCCGGAGCGCTTCATGGTCGGGATCGTGATCGGACCGACGGTGAGGATATTGGTGATGACGCTGCCGGACAGGCTGCCCAGAATCGCACTCGAAAGCACGGCAACCTTGGCCGGTCCGCCGCGGCTGCGCCCCATCAGCGCGGTGGCAAAACGCATGAAGAATTCGCCGCCGCCGGTGGCCGTGAGCGCCGCGCCGAACACGACGAAGCCGATCACCAATTGCGCCACCACTTGCATTGGAATGCCGATGATGCTTTCCACGCCCATCGCATGGGCCCGCACGGTCTCGGCCAGCGTGTATTGGGTACCCCACAGAAATCCGGGCATGTACCCGGCAAACAGCGGATAGCTGCCAAACAGCAGCGCGACACACAATAATGACCAGCCGCCGCAGCGCCGCACGCCCTCCAGCGCCAGCACGATCATCACGGCTGATGCAAAGGTCGCCGCTGGCGGGGCGGAGTAATCCCATCCTTGCTGCAAGATGGTCAAGCCGTAATGCCCCAGGTAGAGGCCGCAGCCGAGGGCCGCGACCACTAGCAGCCAGTCGAACCAGCGTACCCGATTGTCATCGCCAGGCCTGGCCGGCACGCTGATGAACGCGGCGGACAGAAAAATGCTGATCAGGTAGTACAGGTAGGAATTGCCCAGCGGCTGGAATCCGAACAGCGCCAGGTTGAATGTCTGATTGATTGCCAGCAGCAGCCCGATGGTTCCCAAGCCGAGCGATACCCATTGCGCAAAGCCTTGCAGCCTGGGCGTCGGCTGGGCGCGATGCGCATCGGGTGGCGCGGCCGGGAATGGCGCGGCAGACGAGGACGAGTTCGTCATTCAAAAAACCTCTTCATGTAAGTGTCGGCGCACGGTGGCAGCAAATCAAAGTGACGGTGTCAAGCGTCGTTATTGCTTCAGCGAGCTCAGCGCCTTGAGACGATGCTGCTCCCAGATGGCGGCGAATTCCTCGTTGCTTTTGCCTTTGCCTTGCGCGACCGCTTGAGGCCATGCGGCTCGCAGCGCATTCAGGCGCGCCAGACGCTGATCATTCCAGGCCTGGTGTTCCGCATTCCAGATGCCACGCTCCTTCAGGTAGCGGATTGCGCCCGGATGGAACGGCACATCGATGGCGGGAGTGCCCGATTTTTCAAGCTTCCAGCGGTACATTACCTTGGTGGCATCCTTGTACAGGTCGTAGGTTTCATCGAGTCCCTTGATGACCGCATAGACCAGCTTTTCGTCCGCATCCGCCCGCACCACCATGGCGGGATAGCGGTAAGCGAGGATGTTGGCCGGGTTTTTTTCGCTGATGCCGGCGCCCACGGTTTCCGAATAGGGTTGGAAGAACGGTGCCACCGCCTTCAGGCGCGCCCATCCTTCCTTGTTGTCAGCCGGAACATCGAGCCAGCGGATGCCGCGCGGCGACTGTTCAAGCTCATACAGTTGGCTCGGTGTCGTCGTGGTACAGGAGGCATCGGACTGATTTTGCGCAATCGAGCTCATGGCTGCGGCATAGGTTGGAAACATGATCGCCTTGACGTCGCTGCGGGTCAGACCGGCAAAGGACAAAAGGGCATCGCACTTCACATTGACGGATGGGTTGCCGGCGACATAGGCGACACGCGCACCCTTCAAATCCTTGATCTGCTTGATATTGGCATCCGCGGCGGTAAATACGCCGAACGAACTGGGCCTTCCGGCGATTGCGCGCAAGTCTTGCGGGCCCCAGCGGCGTTCGCCGAAATCATGGATGCCTTCCGCGGCGAAAAACGATTCGGTCGCCAGAAAGCCGATGTCGGCCCGGTGCGTCAACACCGGCTGCAGCCGGCCTATTGACGAGCCCGACGGTTGGATCCGGATGCGGGTGCCGAACTTGCGGCCGAAGGCATCGGCGATGGCGGACGCTTCCGCATAGCCGGCCGAGCCGACATCATAGGCCGACCAGGTCATCGAGTCCGGCAAATCCCCGGCGGCTGAGGCGCTGGATGTTCCCAGCACTGCGCTGACGGCAAGCATGGCAAGGATCGTCTGTTTGATTTTCATGTTGTCTCCATTGGGGTACGTTATGCCCTGCCTCGATGAGGCCAGGGCGGTCAAGGTCATGCCAGCCCGGTTGGTTCGAAAACACGCTGTCGATTGCCTGGATGCCTTGCCATTTTTATCATTTTTTTAGAATGTCATATCGATTTCCAGTGTGCAATTCACATATTCTGAAGCAGGGGTTCATTAAAATTTAAGGCTGCCGGCGCGAGTGAATCAACCTTGAATGAGCGCTTTGTCAGACCGTAATGGCCTTGGCAAAGACCCATGACGCATGCTCTGCAACATCGATCAAGCCTGTTTTGGGGGGCGAAATGGGGGGTCATCGAATGGCGCCGTCAGCCTTTTTGAAAAAACCGGCATCTTGCCCGGCAAGAAATGCAGCGGCCACAGAGCGATGCAATTTGCCCCTTTGCCGACGTGGATCGGCTGCGGTTTTTAGTGCAGGCGACAGGCCGGAACGGCCTGCTCTGCAGCGCCAGCGCACGCGCTCTGTTGTCGATGGTGTCTCTGGTGCGTCTGCGGCCTGCGCTTCGGGGCGCGCAGGCCGGTCGATGACGCCATTACCGGAGGGCAGGTACTCGAGAAAATGGTGCAGGAGAAAATGGTGCAGGGGAAAAGGGTGCAGGGGAAAAGGGCGCAGGGTGGTGAAAATCGGATGCGCCTGGCCTTGCTGGCACCCGGTCAGGCCGGTTCAAGCCGGAGGCGCGCCGATGTGTTCATCGCGGTCGATTTCCAGGCATGCGATCAGTTCGCGTGCAAACGCGGGCAGCAGCTCAGGGTCCTGGACGCAGATCAGCAAGTTGCGCGTGGCCCATTCGTCGGACAGGTGCATGATCCGGATCGCCATGTGCCTGGCATAGCGCAGCGCAGCCGATTCCGGCAGAATGCCGATGCCGATTTTGGCCTCGATCATGCGGCACACCGTTTCGAAGCTGCTGACTTGAATCCGGATTTTGAGCGTGGTGCGCAGTGCGCTCGCCGCGTTGGCGAGAAATGAATGGATGGCGCTGCCTTCGTGCAGGCCGATGAAATCGTAGTCCAGCGTGTCGGCGAAGTTCACGCTGGCACGCTGCACCAGTGGATGGTCTTGCGCGGTGACCAGCACCAGACGGTCGCTGCGGTACGGCCTCACGTGCAGACCCTCGGTGCGCACGCTGGACGCGACGATGCCAATATCGGTGGTGCCTTCGCTGACGGCGCGCACGATGTCGCTGCTGAGACGTTCGCGCAGGTCGATATTGATGTCCGGGCGGGTCGACAGGAAGTTGCTCAACACGGTGGGCAAAAACTCTGTCATGGCCGTCGTATTGGCCAGGATGCGCAGATGGCCCTTGATCCCTTGCGCGTATTCCTGCAAGTCGCCGCGCAGGTTTTCTAGTTGGTTCAGCACTTGTTTGGCATGGTGCAGCAAGGCCTGGCCCGGTGGCCTGAGCGTGACGCCGTGATTTTCCCGGTTCAGCAATTTGGTGCCGATCGATTGTTCGAGATTCTTGATCCGGATGCTGGCCGCAGGCAGCGACATGTGGGCGCGCACTGCGGCGCGCGTCAGGCTGTTTTCTTCTGCGATGTAGACAAATAACCTAAGGTCGACCAAATCGAAATGAATAGCCATGTGTTTGACAGAGCATGGCATGGCGCGGCGCCATGGTTAAACCAAGCCTAATTCCCTCTTTGAAAAATGTGAATTGTAGGAAAACTACTAATTGGACATTCTACGATAAATAAAAAAATAGTTGAATAGTTGATACATCGGCGTTGGCCGAGCGTGCCGCAGTGCCGATGGCCTGTGCAAGGCGCCTTTGTCCGTCGTCGGACATCTGCGACGCACCAGAAAAGGAGCAGGGACATGACTGAATCGAACACGATGTTGGCAGGTGATGGACCGGAAAAGGTGTATCACGACGGGTTGAAAGATGGCTTGTTCCGGATTCAGCGCTGCCGGGCTTGCGCAAAGCATGTGTTTTATCCGCGCGTGATTTGCAGCCATTGCGGCTCGCCTGAACTGGTCTGGGTCACGCCCAGCGGCAATGGCACTGTGTATTCGACGACCGTGGTGCGGCGCAAGCCTGACGCTGGCGGAGATTTGCATATCGCACTGATCGACCTGGAGGAGGGCGTGCGCATGATGAGCCGGGTCGACGCCTTGGCGCCGGAACTGGTCAGCATCGGCCTGGCGGTGACGGCTTCCATCGTCACTGAAAACGGGCAGCCGCTGGTCGTCTTCAGTCCAAGACCGGCGCCAGCGCTGCCAGCCGGCGGCGCACAATGAGCGCGCGCCACTTGAGAGGTTCGGTGGCGATCGTCGGCGTCGGCCAGGCCGGCCTGGGCGAAGCGCACGGTCGCACGGAAATGGAAATTCTGGCCGCGGCGGCGCACCATGCGGTGCGTGATGCGGGCCTGGTCATGGGCGATATCGATGGCCTGTGCACCGCCAGCGTGAACGCCGTCATGTGGGGCTTGCCGGTGGCCGAGTATCTGGGCCTCCAGCCCAAGCTGATCGACAGCACGATGCTGGGCGGCTCCAGCTTCGTGTCGCACATGATGCCAGCCGCGATGGCTCTGAATGCTGGCATTTGCGACGCGGTGCTGGTCTGCTACGGCAGCACCCAGCGCACTGGCACCATCGGCCGCGCCGCCAGCGTCGATGCGCGCCGCATGCTCGATCCGATGCCGTACGAAAGCGTGTATCAGCCGGCGATGCCGGTGTCGGCCTATGCGCTGGCCGCCGCGCGTCACATGCACCAATACGGCACGACCCGAACCCAATTGGCCGAGGTGGCGGTGGCCGCGCGCCTGTGGGCGCAACGCAATCCGGAAGCGTTCATGCGCGCGCCTTTGTCGATCGACGATGTATTGGCAGCGCGCATGGTGGCCGACCCGCTGTCGGTGCGCGACTGTTGCCTGGTCACTGACGGCGCCGCCGCGTATGTGATGGTGCGCGCCGACCGTGCCCAGCACCTGGCCAAAAAGCCGGTCTACATGCTGGGCAATGCCAGCGCGACATGGCATCGGCAGATATCTTGCATGCCGGACCTGACGGTGACGGCGGCGCAGGAGTCGGGCGCACGGGCATTTGCGATGGCTGGCATGAAGCCGTCAGACATCGACGTTGTCGAACTGTATGACGCGTTCACGATCAATACCATCTTGTTCCTGGAAGATCTGGGGTTTTGCAAAAAAGGCGAGGGCGGCGCATTCGTGTCCGGTGGTGCAATTGCACCAGGCGGGCGCTTGGCTGTCAATACCAACGGCGGCGGCTTGTCCTGCGTCCACCCCGGCATGTACGGCATGTTCATCACGGTTGAGGCGGTGCGCCAGCTGCGCGGCGAGGGCGGCGAACGCCAGGTGGACGGCGCCGAAACGGCCATCGTGCACGCCAATGGCGGTACGCTGTCGGCCCAGGCCACCGTCATTTTGGGCACCGCAGCGACACTCTAGGCAACATCTGGCAATAACAACAACGAAGGAGCAACGACATGACGAATTCCCATATGCTTGAAGGCAAGGTCGTGCTGGTGACCGGCGCAGGAGGCGGAATCGGCCGCGACATCGCGTTGGCCATGGCGCGTTCCGGCGCCCGAGTCGTGGTCAATGATATTGGCGCCTCGCTGGAGGGGGACGCGCTGGAGTTCAACCCGGGGCGGCAAGTCGTGGCCGAGATCGAGGCGCTGGGCGGGGTAGCGGTCGCCAACAGCGACAGCGTGGCCGATGCGAACGGCGCAGCGCGCATCGTCGACTGCGCGCTCGAGCATTTCGGTCGCATCGACTGCGTGGTCAATAACGCCGGCATCTTGCGCGATCGTATCTTTCACAAGATGAGCGTGGACGACTGGGATGCGGTGATGAAGGTGCATCTGTATGGCGCCTTTTTCGTCAGCAAGGCCGCCGCGCTGCATTTCAAGGAGCAGGGCTCGGGCAGCCTGGTGCACATGACCTCGGCTTCCGGGCTGGTCGGCAACCTGGGACAGGCCAATTATTCGGCCGCCAAGCTGGGCGTGACCGCGCTGTCGAAATCGATCGCGCTCGACATGCAGCGCTTCAACGTACGCTCCAATTGCATTTGTCCGTTCGCCTGGAGCCGCATGACCAGTTCGATCCCGGTCGACACGCCGCAAGATCAGGCGCGGGTCGACAAACTCAAGTTGATGACGCCAGACAAGGTCGCGCCGCTGGCCGTTTACCTGGCCAGCGATGCGGCGCAAGAGGTCAACGCCCAGGTGTTCGCGGTGCGCAATAACGAGATTTTTCTGATGAGTCAACCGCGACCGCTGCGCTCGGTTCACCGCGCCGAAGGCTGGACGCCGCAGAGCATTGCCGAACACGCGATGCCGGCGCTGAAAGCATCCTTTTTTGCGCTGGAAAAGTCCGCCGATGTCTTTAGTTGGGATCCGATTTGACCGCAGGCGGCAACATGGAAATACCCAGGCCAGGCCGGCGCAAGTTGCTGCACCAGCGGGACATTTTTTGCCGGGGTAATTAGGGCGAGGATGGCTTGCGCAATATCGCAGCGCCAATGAGTAACAGCAAGACCTGCGACCTGCCCGATGAAGACGGCGCGTCGAGACCGAGGGCGGGCGATCCGCTGCCCCTGTTTTGCACTGCGCACCAAGGGTGAGGTGGTGCCGCTGTGCGGGCGGCGCTATTGCCGCAGCAAGCTCACGGCGCCCGGCCAGTGACGCCGTCTTTTTCAGGCCGCAATCATCGGATGCGGCAACCGATGGGATCAAGGAGACTCGAATGGCGCATGCGGAAATGGAAGCAGTAAGCTACACCGTGTCGGAGGGGGTCGCCACTTTGACGCTGAACCGGCCGGCGCAAAAGAATGCGCTGGACATGGTGATGCGCAGGGAAATCGGCGCAGTGGTGGCCTCGATCCGGTGCGACCGAGGCATACGCGCCCTCATCCTCGCCGGTGCGGGCGGCGCTTTTTGCGCCGGCGGCGACTTGCGCACGATGATGGATGGCGGCGGCACAGCCGAAGAAGCGCGCAACCGGATGGCCGATCTGCATCTGTGGCTTGCCGAGTTGCTCAACCTTGACCGGCCTGTGATCGCCGTCGTCGACGGCCCGGCCTATGGCGCCGGCTTCGGCCTGGCGCTGGCCGCTGATTTCATTCTGGCCACGCCGCGCGCACGCTTTTGCCTGTCCTTCCTGAAGCTGGGCCTGGTGCCAGATTGCGCCGTGCTGTATACCTTGCCGCGCGTGGTCGGTTTGCAAAGGGCCAAGGAGATGGCCTTTTCAACGCGGGAAATCGATGCCGACGAAGCGCTCCGGATGGGCATCGTGTTTGAAATGCACGCACCCGAGCGCATCGACGCGCGCGCGCTGCAACTGGCGTTGAGTTTTGCGCAGGCATCGCAAACGGCATTGGGCCTGACCAAGCGCGCCCTCAATGCCTCGTTAGACAGCAGCCTTGCGACCATGCTTGAACTGGAAGCGAGCGGGCAGGCGCTGGCACGTTCGACAGATTTTCACCGCGATGCGCTGCTGCGTTTTGTCAAGAAGCAGCCGCAGCGGTTCCAGTGGCCGCAGGCGACCGATATGACCGATGTGAGCGAATGAGATCCCTGCTGAGTGCGCCTTTGCAATCTGTCAGGCGTGCGTGGTTGCAGGGCTGCCGGCAGCGCGCCGCGCCGACTTGTCCAGCATGCGCTGAGCGCTCAGGACGACTGACCGATCCATTATCTTGCCGTCGACCGTAACGGGTGCACCATGCGCTGATGCTGCCGCATTCCAGAATGCGCACTGCCGAGGCAAGTTCGATATCGCCGGGACAAAACCCCTGGCTGACCCAGGCTACCTGCCTGGGGTGAATGCAGTGCTTGCCGCCCAAGCCGGGCCGGCGTGTTTGCTGCATATCGTTCCATATCGTTCCATATCGCTGCGTATCGTTCCATGTCGTTCCTTGTTGCGCCCGGGGCGTCGCTGGCCTTGCACAATAACCGCTGCACAACGGAGCTGCCATGCAGCAGGCGCCCTGCATGGCATGCAAATAAAAAGGCATTTGTCGCTTTAGTATTGAAACCTGCAA